>DATMXV010000258.1:0-16185 GCA_035561335.1 Desulfitobacteriaceae bacterium | reverse complement strand
CTACACGATTTTTAATAACAACTGATATACGTTATATGATAAAAAATATTTTCTACATAATGTAGTTTTATTTTATTCTACAATATGTAGTTTAGTGTGTCAATCCTTTTTTGGAAAATTTTTAACAATTAAAATAGCAGTCAGCTTGTAAAGCCGCTTGCTCCTTGGCGATACTGCCGTAATTTAATCATATGTGTGTTGAGCCACCAATACTTGGTTATATTCCGTTGTGGAAGAATCAAGACTATATGTTACAAATACTGAATGAGTATAATCTCCTGAGCTACCGCAGAATTAAGATTGAGCTTGATCCTACCATTAAGGCAGAATAAAATATATTTGGCAAGAAAGTACATACCTCTGATAATACTCTTGATTTATATGATATTTTCAGGTGTAGATAATTAATAAGCCTTGAGTTACGTAAGATTATCGTATCTCAAGGCCTAAATTTTTACTTTTTTTAAACGCATAAAATGAATCCATCATCATCTGGGTAACGATGTCTTCCCCTTTCTCTTTTTCCGAATTCACATTTTTGCACGCGATATATCATCCATAATCGATACAGTTTCCCTATCCCTAATGAAAACACTGATTATTAATTTCTAGTGGGTATGCCAATGAGAAGTTAGGTAATAAAAGATGCCATCGTCTTTATTCTATTATGCTTAATTTAGATACTATTCAATAATAAAATCCTTTGAATGAAAATTCGAATAATATCGGCCAGATTGAGCGGTGAATTTCAAAATACAATAATCGGGATCGGTAACTCCTTTGAGGTAATACATTGACCGTCCGTTGTCTTGCCCGTGCCGTTGGAGCCGAGCAGGGCAAAAATCTCGCCGTGCCGCACCTCAAAATCGATGCCCTTTAGGACTTCTGTGTCCTTGAAAGACTTTCGTAGACCTTTCACTTCAATTGCTTTTTCCATCCCGATATCTCCCTTTTACTTTGTTTTATCCGTAACCTTTTTCATGGCCTTGTTAACTTCTTGGTCAACAGATTCTTGATAGATGTCAGCGTAAGTTTTTGAATCTTTTATTAGATCGTCGCAGAAAGCTGCTACGTCACTGCCCGTTACTTCGAGCACGCCTTTCCCCAAGGCCGCGCCCTCTTCAAAAAGATCGATAATCCCCGAGAGCAAACCCGTCCCGTCGGTTAGCTCAACAGGGCCGACCTTAAAGAGATATTTTTGAATCTCTTTATAAACAATCTGATAATCTTGCGGAAGCGCTTTGACACGCGCCACGTGCGCTCGCCACTCTTTTTTACCTTCGATGATATCTTTTATGCTCATTTTATCCTCCTATTACCTAATTTTTTAGCGATATTATTGTTGAGTTGCTCGCGCCACTTGTCGCGATAAGACTTTGCCCCTTCTTCGCCGGCCAGCGCAGAACAGAAGTCTTTGATATCGTCACCCAAAACCTCTTGGACACTCTGACCGTCCGCCGCCGTTTCTTCGAGTAGGCCAAGCACACCGTCAAGAATTGGCATGAGGTTGCGACCGGTGAAATCTGAGTGCGGCCAAAGATTGGCATTAATTTTTTCCCATGCCGCTTGATAATCAGTCGGCAGCTTTTTGGCTCGCAATTCAAAAGTTGTCAATTCTTTAGTCATGTCGCTGCCCGTAATTTTTTCCCAAAAATTCATTATTTTTTCTCCTTTAACTCGTTAATTTTTGATGATACGAACTCCCATTTTTCCCAGAACTTCCGTAGTTCCTTGCGCCCAGCGTCGTTTAGCGCGTAGAACTTACGCGGGGGCCCCATGTCGGAGTTTTTTTTCTCCATATCCACCAGCTTGTTTTTCTCAAGCCGGATTAAAATGGCATATATTGTTCCCTCGACAACTTCCGTGAAGCCGAGCGTATTCAGGCGGCGTGTGATTTCATAGCCGTAGGTTTGTTCCCGGCTGATGATTTCCAACACACAGCCTTCCAACACGCCTCTGAGCATTTCAGTCAGGTTTTCCATTCAAACACCCCCTAACATGACCGGTATGCTGTGACATTGATATTCAATGTCAATGGTATACAGTGATATATAGTAGCAGGTATATAGTAACATTGAATAGTAGCTTTATCAATAGAGAGATTAAAAATCAGCTCCATATTTAACGTGGAGCTGATTTTTTAGTAGAAACCTTCTTCTGCAATTTTCTTTATGTAATTATAATGCTTCCTGATTAGCTTCTTAAATTCTTTCTCCGATAATTCATTAAATCTGGCAACTCCGTCTTTATAAAGATCCTCATAGATCAAATAACAGTAGTCATCGTCTTCCAGATGTATTTTCTTGTACCTTTTTTGCAGTTCGTATGGAAAATCCAAACTGTATGATACACCATCCATCTTTCCATCCAAGAATTCCTTGGTCATGTTCATCATAAAATTAATATTAGGCAGTTTCACTTTGCAGTTCTCCTTTTCACCTTCCTCAGTTCCGGTATTCCATACTTTGAATTCAAGCTGCATTTTTTCTGACCAAGGAAATTGAAGGGCAAAAAATCGGGAGACTGATGCCATGTGGGTTTGACCGCATGGCATCTTAATACTACCTGAAATTTTGGTGGAGATTAAGAGAGTTGAACCCTTGACCTTTCGGATGCGAACGAACGCTCTACCACTGAGAGCGTCACATCCCGGCGAATCATACAACCGCCCGTTTTTTCTGTGCTATATAGGTCAACAAGCAAGCCAGTGTACCAAGCACTAAGCACGCTACAAACGCCATCATGCCGTATGATACCGGCATACCCAAAATATTGTACGCTTTCGTTCCGCCAAAAATCGTATTGAACATGGCGAGCGCGCCGAAATGGAAGTCAATAACAGGCCAAAGGAACGGACGCAGGCTCCAGGGTATATTGCCGGACATCATACCGGCAAGCAAAACGGCAATACCGATTCCAAAGGCGGCGCTTTGGTTTTTCATTTTGCAGGAGATGAACGCAAGAGCCAGTCCAAAGACAACTGTAACCAGAATAAGCCATAATACGGAGATAGCAACAAATGTACCAACAGTCAGGTCAAACGAAGTTAAAGCATAACCGCTAAGACAGCGCGCCGGCGCTCCCAGTCCTGAAAAATCTCCGGAGCTAATGCTCATACCGATCAGCGAAGCTCCAAGATATGCGGCGGCTAAGATTGCGGATGTCAGCCCTGCCGCCAGCAGTTTTGCCGTTACAATTTCTCGCCGGCCTTTAAGCGAACAAAGGATGATGCTGTCCATCTCTGTTTTTACTTCTTGCGTAAACAAAGGTGAAATGAAGAATGGCAGTACCATAAGCAGAAGAATCACAAGGAGCATAGGGTCAAACATTACAAAATACGCATTCCATATACCTGTGTTTTCAAAGATAGGCTCACCAATTTGTGTTTCCGTTTCCAAGCGATTTTGATAGTATCTATATTCGTAACTATCCGTCCTGTCTGCCGACTCCAGTTCCTGTAGTTTTTTCTGTATAGGGTAAACGCCCAAAATATTGTCCGGATTTTGCTCTGCGGGGCCGTTCCAATACATGTTGACCTGATTGCCAAAATCAACGTACTGTGACGCGAATTTTAGCGTTGGGTTTGTTCTTAGCTGACGATACATTTCCTCACCTTTGCCGTACTCATCATGCACGGTTTCAACAATTTTTTGGTACTCAGCGAGTATTTCCTGATTGAGTACGCCTGTATTTTCCTCAATCAGATTCGCATAAACAGCGGATGCATTAGGTTCTTGTGGAGTGTTTTGTATTTCCCCCTCTTCAGCCAGCATGCCCCCCCCAACTAAACCATATACGCCAAACAATACCGCCAGCAGACCCAGCCGGACTTTATTAAAGAGCAGCTTTTTCATTTCGTATTTGAACAGTTTCATCTGAGATTCCTCCCCATATATTCAAATTCATACAGATATGCGTCCTCAAGGTTTGGTTGTGCTGATACAGAATCATTTGAGGGCTTTTCGTCGCATACGACTCTTACCTCCATGCGGTTGCCTATCGGTAATACATTGCTGATAATGTGACTGTTCTGAAAGTCCACGAGTTCGTCCACCGTCATCTTGACAAGCCAGACTTTGCCGTTCATGGCCTCAACAAAACTCTGGTTGCTTTCCATCCTGCCGACTTTTCCGTCCTTAATCATCACAGTTTGTTTAGATATGGAATCAATATCCGTCACAATATGGGTGGATAACAGCACTGTCCTATCGCGGGAAAAGATAGCCACAAGGTTCCGGAATTTTATCCTTTCATGCGGGTCAAGTCCGGCAGTTGGTTCATCCAATATAAGAATCTCAGGGTCGTTCAGCAGCGCTTGGGCGATACCCAAGCGCCGTTTCATTCCGCCGGAATAGGTTATGGCCTTTCTGCGGATGTCTTGGGTCAAATGTACTTGTTTGACAAGAGTTTCAATTTTTTGTTCGGCTTTTTCGCCTTCCATACCTTTAAGTACGGCGACAAAACGCAAATAATCAAGCCCGGAAAACTCCGAGTAAAAATCCAAAGACTGCGGTAGATAGCCGATTTTAGAGCGGTACTCGCGAGCGCAGGATTTTCTGTTTCTGCCATTCATGTAAACCTCGCCGCTGCTTGCCTCCATTACGCCGACTAAAATGCGGATCAATGTACTTTTACCCGCGCCATTAGGACCTAACAGACCATAGACGCCGTTTGCCATTTCAAAGCTCACACCGTTTAAGGCTTGCTTTTTACCATAGCTTTTGCTGACATTTTCAATCGTTATTTTCAAATTAATACCTCCTTTGCTTTGATGGGTTAATTGTAGAATCAGCGCCTAAATATTCGGATGAAAAGAGATAAACATTTTCTAAACAAACAATAAATAAATTCAAAACAAAAACCGCCCGGATATATTCCGCACGGTTTCATATTATAAAAATAGGATTAATGATTAAGCCTATAACCCGCCCCCCATATCGTTTCTATAATTTTCGGTTTGGCTGGGTCATCCTCTATCTTTTCTCGTATCCGGTTAATATGGACAGTAACTGTCGCACTATCACCAACATAATCGCAGCCCCATATCTTTTCAAAAAGTTGTTCTTTGGAAAAAACAATATTGGGATTTTCAGCAAGAAAAAGTAAAAGTTCAAATTCTCGATTAGGAAATTTTATTTCAGAATCACGTTTATATACTTTCCAGCTCCGCGGTAATATTCTCAAATCGGTAATGGAGATTTTGTACTCATCATTGCCATTTTTTGTGGAACCAGTGAGTCTGCGATAGCGATTCAGATGGGATTTTACCCTTGCGACAAGTTCAGCCGGATCAAACGGTTTGGCAATATAATCATCCGCCCCCAGACCAAGCCCGCGTATTTTATCAACAGATTCCGTCCTTGCAGTCACCATAAGAATGGGAATATTGGTTTTATCCCGAATTTCACGGCAAATATCGTAACCGTTTTGACCGGGCAGCATTAAGTCAAGCAGAACTAAGTCATAGCCTCCCTCAAGCAAGGCAAGAAGCGCTTCTTTACCATTGGCTATTATTTCGGTTTCGAAATCGTTCATTTCCAAATAGTCTTTTTCCAACATGGCGATTTCAGCGTCATCCTCAACAATCAATATCTTACTCAACCGTTTCCTCCTTTTCACAGGGCAGCCTCATTTCAATTACAAGCCCATGATCGTTTTTGGCTGTAACAAAGCCTCCATGGGCTTCAATGATGTATTTTACAATGTATAGTCCCAGTCCGCTGCCGTCATTGTCTTTTGGGCTGCGCGCCTCATCGCCGCGCCAAAACCGTTCAAATAGATGCGGCAGTTGACTTTCCGGTACGCCTTGGCCGTTATCCGCAAATTGCAGATGTTCCATCCCTTGTTCACGCCAGATTGTGATTGAGATTGATAGCGGCTTCGTTTCAGCGTATTTTACCGCATTTTCAGTCAAATTGAGAAGTACGCGGCGCATTTGCCCCGCATCAATTTTTACAGGGTGCGGTACCGCTGTAATATCCGTGCTCAAGGTTATATTTTTGTTCTTAAATTCAGCACGCATATCATCCGCGAAACGCCTTATAAAATTTCCCAAATCATGGCTCTCGAAAGTCATTGGTAAATTTCCTGTTTCAAGGTTTGAGAAAAAGAAAAGCCTTTGCAGCAGCATATCCATGTCACAGGCTTTTTGATAGGCGATGGATAAATATTGCTCCTGCTTTTCCGGCGTGTTCGCTACACCGTCACGGAGGCCTTTGATGTAGCCTTTGACCGAAGTCAGCGGCGTTCGTAAATCATGGGAAATTCCCGCAATCAAGTCCGTGCGGGCTTTCTCATAGGCGGCGGTTTTCTTTCGCTCCTCTAAAAGAGATTCCTGCATATGGTTGAACGCTGCGGCAACCTCTGCAAATTCGTCTTTGCCTTTATGGACAATCGGCTCCGACAAATCCCCGCTTTCAATTCGCTTGGCGCCATTCGACAGCGCTTTTAACGGGCGAAGCACGCGCCAGGCCATTTGCCGGGTAAAAAACAGGCTGAGGAGCAAGATAACTGCGATGGCGGCAAAGCTGATAATAAGATATAATGGCAAAAACCCAGCAAGCATTCCAGTGAGCTTAACATCATCTACAGCGCCTTTTAAAGCAAAAATCGCATAAACGCCTGCTGGTTTTAGGACAAATGTTACGCCGTTTGTTTTCCCCGTCAAGATGTTTTCTTGCAGATTCAGTGCTTTAAGGCTTTCTATTACCTTGGTCTGCGTATCCTCCAGATCGGAAAAAATTATATTATCGCCGTTTGTAACGAGAAGATGGTATCCGTATCGATTGAGGTCGGCACTTAATACACCCCATTCCGGATCGGCGGCAGCGAAGCTGCTTAATATTTCCTCGGCATGGAAAACGTCCTTGTCCAACATCTCTTTACCATATTCCGGGACGAGGCTAAAAAAAATGACGCTCATGACACCCAGAATAGATGCAATCGAAATCAGTGCGAAAAAGACGCTCGATATAAGGATTCGGTTTATTGTTTTCATATTATTGTCCTCTCCGCTTAGTAAACCTATATTGTTAAATAATTATATAAGGCTCACCTAAACACTCACTATAAAAAATCTAAACATTTTATAAATAAGGCTATTATGATTCCTCCACATTCTTCTTTAGCCTGCCGTCTCTTGGCTTTTCCGCATTCTTTGGTATCGCCCATGCAAGGCCGAAACGTATGACGCTGGGAATCTGGTTTTCTTCGCACAACTTCTGCATGCGTCGCTCGGAGATATTCCTTTTTTCTGCTGCTTCTTTTGTGGAAATATAGTCTATATAATTTCCTCCCCATAGTACAACATATCATATACGGTTAAACGAATAATATCAAGTCAATAAGGCTATTATTTAAAATCTGCCTTGATAAGCGATCTGTTTTTTCATATAAAATGCGAAAAAGCCCAGTATTACTGAAGCATTACTGGGCTTTTTCGTTTTTAATGGCTGCAAATCTCATTTCAAAAAATTCCTTCTTGGGTGATTATTCACTTTTCAGCAATTGCGGGGAATAGGTTGTTTCTGCTTAAATTTAGATGCCGCCGGTCTGGCGCACAATGATTTCACTGACATCAACATTACCAGGCTGTTCAATCGCATAAATCATTGCCTTGGCAATCGCTTCCGGTGGAATCGAATTTTTGAATAATTCTTTCAAAGCGGCAGCACTGCCTGAATCCGTAATATCCTGGCCGAGTTCGGTTTCTGTAACGCCGGGACAGATAACAGTGACTTTAACTCTCCCATCCATCTCTTTTCTAAGCCCTTGGGAAACGGCGCGAACCGCAAATTTTGTTCCGCTGTATACGGCGGCGCTGGGGTCAGCGGTATGGCCGGCAATAGATGAAATATTGATGATATGGCCATACCCTTGCGCCAGCATGACAGGCAGCGCAGCGGCAATCCCATAAAGAACACCTTTAATGTTAACGTCAATCATTTTTTCCCATTCATCGACCTTTAATTTTTCAAGATACGACAAAGGCATAATACCGGCGTTGTTAATGATAACGTCGATTTTTCCGTAGGTATTGATGGCGTGCTGAACTAAATTTTCAACATCTCCGCGCTTTGCTACATCTGTCACTTGGCAGCTTGCTGTATAACCATCAGAGATCAATTTTTCTACTAATGCTTCCAGATTTTCTTTTCTTCTTGCCCCGACAACGACTTTTGCACCCTTTTCTGCCAGCATAGCAGCGGTTGCTTTTCCGATGCCGCTACTTGCCCCTGTAATTACAATTACTTTATCTTTGATTCCATCCATGTTTATCTCTCCTTATCGTTATCGATTATGCACAACATCGTCGGCATCAGTGGAATAAGCCAATTCTTTTTGTGCCTCCAATTCCGCTAGCCTTGACGTTAAGACCGCTTTTATTTCCTCATAAGCATCGCTGCCTAGTGTCAGACGCAACGGGCCATTTTCCTCGTCAACCCGCTGAATAATTGCTTTTGCCATTTTCTGCGGATCGCCAGGGATCACATCCCGATCTATAACTTCTTTGGTATGAATGTTCTGATAAAGTCTCTTAAACTCTCTGGCGGGTTGATCATTGTAGGCATCCAATTCCGGACCAAACATACCATGATTGGCAAAAAAACCAGTACGAATTCCGCCGGGCTCTACCAGGGTGAGCTTTATATTAAACGGAGCGGCTTCTTTCGCCAGCGTTTCAAAAGCTCCCTCAACCGCCCATTTAGAAGCGCTATACAATCCTTGTCCCGGATTGGAGAGGTGTCCTACCATACTGGAAATTTGCACAATATGCCCTCTGCCCTGCGCTCTGAAGTACGGCATCAAGGCACGCGCAACGCGCAGCGAGCCAAAAAAATTCGTTTGAAATACGTGCTCAATTTGCTCGTCACTCCCTTCTTCTACTGCCCCGAACAGTCCATATCCGGCATTGTTTACCAATATATCAATGGCTCCGAGATCTTCTATCGCTTGGTCCACTACCTGCTGAATAGCTTGTGAATCAGTTAAATCAAGATTTGCCTGCCATAAATTTGAACCATATTTTTGTTGTAATTGATCGAGTACTTGCGGTTTGCGCACTGTTGCGGCAATACGATCGCCTCTCTCCAGCAATATCTCAAGCATTGGATAGGCCAATCCGCCGTTTGCTCCCGTAATAAACCATGTTTGCATCGGAAACCCTCCTTGTTATCCCATCATTTTATCCTGTCATTCTAAATTGTAGTGTCAGTAATGAAAGTTAGCCACAGTATGCTTATACTAGTAATAGGATTACCAGCTTATCAGCGAGATTTATATAAAACAGGCAAAAAGTCCAGGAAACCCTGTCAAGCTGGATGGATTATAGCTTGCAGACTATCAAAAAAGCTATCCGGCTTGCTGTTGCAAGCCGGATTTACTAATCAAATACATATGCAATATAATAGTTTTGGTCGTTAAGACAAGGAATATTAAGTGAAATAATGTGGATTAAGGGGTATATACATGGATAATATCTCTAAAGAGCAAATCCGCCAATTTCGCCTTCATACGCACCATTTGGACACAGGGTATCAGAAGGCCGATGTGGAGGATATTACCGGCGCTTGTGGTTTTCAAAACTCGCCGCCCGGTGCATGGGAAATAGCCTTACATAACCGTATCCCCGATTGCCAACAGGACGATATGAAACAGATGCTTGAAGGCGAAAAAACACTGTTGCAGGCCTGGAGTTTTCGTGGTGCGCCCGTGGTCTTTCCCACTTCGGAAAGTGATGTGTTTTTATCGGCGCTGGTTCCCAAACAAGACGAACCCTGGATATATATCCAGGGAATACAACTGGCACTTGATTTTTTACAGATGTCCTTGGGAGAATTACTGCTGTTACTCAAACAGGTCATGCCTAAACTGGACGGCAAAGTGTTAAAAAGCAAAACCACATTGGATCAAACTTTGGCCGAATGGGTGTTGCCGCTTCTTCCCAATAATCAAAGGAATTTGTGGAATAAGCCCTCGATGTACGGGAACCCGGAGAAACAGACCGTCGGCGGTGCCGTAGTTTCTTTCTTACTTCGGCCTTGTGCTTTTATGGGCTTGGTTGTTTTTGGCAAGAGGGAGGGTATCAGCCCCACATTTACTGCATATAAACACTGGATAGGTCATTCACTTGAAGTAAAGGGCCTCCCCGAGCAAAAACTGGTGCGAAAATATCTGCACTGTTTCGGCCCGGCATCCATAGGCGGGTTTGCGAATTGGCTTGGATGTTCCTCGGCACAGGCTGAACGAATATGGCAAACCGTTAAAGATGAAATCAAGCCTGTCAACCTGTCCGGGAAAGAACGCTATATCCTGTCAGATGACAAAGAACTGCTTTTATCCCCGCCGCCATCGGAGAGAAAAGTACACCTGCTCGGAGGACATGACCCTTATTTAGGTTTGCAGGACCGTGATGTGATCTTGGACAACAAGGCAAGGCAAAAACAAATTTGGCAGACCGTTTTAAATCCCGGTGCGGTGTTATGGCAGGGTGAAATAGCAGGCATGTGGCAAGCCAAGAAAAAAGGTAAAGGATTAGAAATAGAAGTTGCCTTGTGGGATGATGCCAAAATGTCCAAAAGGGATATACAGGATTTAGGCGATGAATATGCTTTGTTTCAATATCTCAAGCTAAACAAAATCACATTTTTAGAATAACTGTTATCCTTTCTGACATACGGCAGTTTATATTTGGATATGCTGGTTCCGGTTTTCATGGACTTTATAAAAATAGCATCACAAATTTTTAATGCTTAGGCCAGTAATGCTAATAACTTTTCCTCTGTTTCTATAGTGTAAGGCGTATATATGCTCCAGTGTAAGGTTGGATTACCATCAACTGCTAAAGAGTGGGCTTGAAATTCCAACAATCCGACCTCCGGGTGTTGAAAAATTCCGCAGGTAATCCTCTTTTGCCTCACGTCATGCTGCTCCCATAAAGATTTAAATTCTGCGTATTTTTCGTAAAGCCATCCGGCTCTCTCCAGATATTCTGGATGATCCGGATGACGACCGCATACCCCGCGAAATACCGCTACGCTATAGGAGATAAATTCATCACGGTTTACCATTTGCGCTCTGATTTTTTCATCGGTAAAAATAATATTCAACATAAAACGTTCTTCTTTCGGCCAGGCATTGAAGTCAGAGATAATCAACTCCGCCGCCCTGTTCCAAGCGAGTACCTCTGTACTATCGTTGATAATAAAAGAAGGATAGTTTAATTGTTCAACAGCCGCATACAAAGAAGTGCTGTCTTCTTCTTCATCCTCATCAATATTTTCTTGGGATTGCAAGCTGCCTATCTCTGATAAGTCAATTAAGTGCATGAGCTCATCTCTATCCAATTGTAAAGCTGTTCCAATATTCTGCAAAATCTCTTGGGAAGGCTTAACATCCCGGCCCTGTTCCAGCCATGTATAATAAGTGGCGCTTATATTAGCCATATAAGCGACTTCTTCTCTACGCAATCCAGGCGTCCTGCGTCTTGACGTATCTGTGATGCCAACTTTTTCCGGTTGCAGGCGTTCTCTGCGTGACTTCAAAAATTGACCGAGTGCTTTTGCTGAGTTGCTATTATTCATACGTTTCTCTCCTGTTTATTTGTTTCATATCTTCCATCTTTCAGCTCCACAGCGTCTTTTGATATCGTCCAAGTATCAAACTCTAAAATGTAAAGCTTCAAGTAAGGCGAGTGTCAATACACTCGCGGATTTTTTGCGTCTTGCCCTATGATCAAACTAATGTTCTCAAATCCGCCGCAATTATGCTTTTCTACGTTTATCATAGGGCTTTTGCGCATCCTTCGGGATAGCCCATACTCGACTGAACCGTATCACACCGGGTATTCTGTTTTCCTCACATAGCTTCTGTATGCGGCGTTCTGAAATGTCCCATTTGGCTGATGCCTCTTTTGTCGACATATACTCCACGCGTCTGACCTCCTAATAAGACTACTCATAGTATATACGGTTAAACGAATAATATCAAGTTGATAATGTGCTATTCACGATTACCGAACCTTTTCAGGAAAGGCGGGAAGCCCAATAGCAACGAGATAAATCTGTGATTATCCGCAACAAAAATATCAGGAATTTATCTTAGAACCCAGATATGATTGTTACTGGAAGGAGGAATTCATCAAATGAATATGTTAACTCAATTTAATGATGCCATGGCATATATTGAAAGAAGTTTAATGTGTGATATTGAGCTGAATCAGATTTCATGCATATCCGGCTGTTCAGAATACCATTTTCGCAGAATGTTTTCTTTTCTTGCCGGAATGCCGTTAGGTGAATATATTCGCCGTAGGCGACTATCAGTAGCAGGAATGATGTTACAGACTGAATCAGTGAAAGTCGTTGATTTAGCATTACAGCTTGGCTATGAATCACCTGAAGCTTTTAGTAAAGCTTTTCAAGCAATGCATGGAGTAACTCCATCGCAAGCCAAAAAAGAAAATACTGAACTTAAAGTCCTGCCCCCAATGACTTTTCAATTAACAATTAGAGTCCTGCGGTAATATGTCAAGCAAATAATTTTTATAATTGGAAATTAGGAAATAGAATTCAGATAAAAAAGGGTAAACCCAACTAAACCCAGCGATATTAGTAAAAACTGGATATTACCAAAGGATATTGAGGAGGTGTTACCTCATCGATTCACCTTCCTTTGAGGCGTGTAGACTTGATCGTTGCGCAGCAAAGCATCGATCAAACGCACAAGTTTTCTAGCGGTTAAGACGAGAGCCCTTTTGTGTTGATGTTTAGGGACTTCACGGTATTTCTTCTGGTAATAGCTTCTAAACTCCGGTTCATAGTTTTTTACCGAATTGGCAGCCTCAACAAGGTAATAACGAAGATATTGATTACCAGAACGAATCCGTTTTGTTTCGTCAGCTTCAAAATTTCCTGATTGATGTCTACGCCAGGTAAGTCCGGCGTATTTAGCCAGAGAAGCCTGATCTTTGAACCTATTAATATCGCCAATTTCAGCAAGTATTCCGGCAGAATAAACAGGACCAATCCCAGGAACAGTCTTTAGAGTATTAGGAATGCCGTCCAGAAGCTTTTCAATAGCTCTATCTAATTGCTTAATTTGGGCTTTAAGGCTACGAATTGTCTCGATGGAAACAGCCAAAAGGATATCAATGGAATCTTCAATACACTTGGAAAGACGATAGGAAGATCTGGCAGCCTTCTGGATACTTTTAGCGATTAATTCAGGGTCAGGGAAACGGTTTTTCCCATTCTCCTGAAGAAATTCGGCCAGAGAAGACACCTCCATCGAAGATATTTCCTCAATGCTGAATTGTTCAAGGAAAAGTTCCATCATAGCATTGCCGAACACAGAACTGTCTACTTCCGAGGTAAAAGCACTGCATTTGAAGAACAAATTATTAAGAAAATATTGCTTTTCCCTGACTAAATTGTGGGTAAGATGGTAGCGCATCCGGGTCAAACGCTGCAGAGCAACATATTGTTCCTGCATAATCATGGTTAAAGGAAGCCTCCCGAAACGCAAGCGATCAGCAATGATCCAGGCGTCAATGTTATCTGTTTTATCCAAGTCTGTATAAACTTCTTTAAACTTACGAATTAACTTAGCATTGATAGTATACACCTTAGCCTGGCGTTTTCTTAAAGCTTCATCCTCATTAAGAAACATGGCTGGATGCCAGCTGTACACGGAGGTTGATTCCATGCCAATCTGAATATCCTGGCAGGAATGCTGATCCGCTAAATCTATGATTTGAGTGCATAAAAAGTTAGAACCATGAAAGGTATTTTCAACTGTGAGAGACTTTAAAGTCGAGCCTTCATGGTCCATAATACAGACTTTAAGATCTTTAGAACTGACGTCTATACCGGCAAACAATTTCATTGGATTCAACCCCCTTTCATATAAGGATCAGAGAAATCGGACTCTTTGGGATGCCCCCAGTGTTCTCGCCGATCATCACCCTCGTGTATTAGAACTTATTCCGGGCCATGGGCTACCGGGAAGCTGCTGACTTCCAGCATGGATTACCGGAAGGAACTGCCTGCGGGTTAGAAGTTCAAACGAGTACTGGGGAAGCAGACTCTAGGAGTAGTTAAGCTACAGGAGGAAAAAGGATTTCCCCAAATGATCCTAAGACCATTGTCTGGGAACATCACAAAAAGTCCAGCGCCAGTTTATGTAAAGAGTAGACCTTGGGGCTCTGCCCCAAACCCCGTCCTCGCCGGAAGGCAGCCGGTCATTATCTGACCGGATAGCAAAAGGATATTTGCGATTCAGATGTCAAGGGTCTCCGGCTTCGCCTTCGATAAACGAGCTTCGCTCGCCCTTGACATCAGACCTACAATAGTCAACAGATGGAAGTTTAGTGTTAATTAGTTTTCAAAACATATTATACGAGCATTCCTGTAATGAATGAAAATGATCTTTGAGAAATAAAAAACCTCCTGCTATGATTTATGTGTGCCTGACAAACGCACAAAAATCATAGAAAACCAGGAGGCTTTAAGCAGATGAAGAACCGTAACAATCAAAAATTAGAAGCAATAACACCAGGAACACTCATAGTAGGAGTAGACATCGCCAAAGAAACACAATGGGCGCGGTTCGTGGATTATCGCGGTATAGAACTAGGAAAAGCCCTGAAATTCCAGAACGATAAAAACGGCTTTGAAAATATATTAGCAAGCATCGAAGCAATTTGCAAGAACAAAAGGTTTGACGATGTAATCGTAGGAATGGAACCCACAGGCCACTACTGGAAACCACTGGCCAACTATCTGCTAATGCAAGGAATGACAGTAGTAATGGTTAATCCGTACCACACCAAACGGGCCAAAGAACTGGATGACAACAGCCAGACCAAAAGTGACAAGAAAGACGCGCTGACCATAGCAAAACTTGCGCGTGACGGCCGGTATTACGAAGTCTATATGCCCCAGGATATATTTGCGGAATTAAGGGTATTAACAAACGCCAGGATCAGCCTGATGAAGCGGCATAACGCTTTAAAAAACACCATAACAGCAGTGCTGGACGAATACTTTCCTGAAATAAAAAACGTATTCAAAAATCCGTTAAACGGAAAAGCGTCCATGCAGATATTAAAGTCCTGCCCATTTCCTTCACTGATACTTGAATCGGGAGTTGATGGAGTACTGTCCGAGATAAAGAAGGCAGTCAAAAAGACGGTAGGGAGGAAGAAGGCGGAGCAGCTGGTAGAAGCAGCTCAAAACTCCATTGGTGTGAATTATGGAATAGCATCATCAAAATTGAAACTGGATCTAATGATTGAGGAATTGGAATTATTAACAAAGCAGCTTAAGCAGGTGGAAAACGCCATGGAACTGGCCTTGGCTGAGACGGGAATCGGCGAAATAATCCTCGGCATCCCCGGCATAGGCGTGGTCACAGCAGCGAGTTTTCTAGGAGAGATAGGCGATCCGTTGAGATTTAATCATCCGCGTCAGATAAGCAAAATGGCCGGATATAACCTTGTTGAGGACAGCTCGGGCAAGAGCAAAAGCGGAACAATAATCTCAAAGCGCGGCAGAAAAAACTTGAGAAGTGCTTTATACCGGATGGCTATATCTATGGTTGCGGTAAACAAAGAAATGAGAGAACTTTACCAATACTTGAAAACACGCCAAAACAATCCCCTCAAGAAGAAGCAAGCACTTGTTGTTATTTCTAAGAAAATAATAACAGTAATATACAGCCTGGTAAAAAAGCAAACGGAATACAAAGCGGAATTAGTACTTGGCGAATACAGAAAAAACCAAATTAGCAATCAAGCTGCTTAAGCCTAAATGCGGCTTAAGCAGCCCATTACAAGGGTTTTGATTGCGCAGTGGATGTCAAGGGTAAATAAACGGCTGCGCCGCCCTTGACATCCGACAAGGTAAGTGCCTATGTCGTAGCAAAACAAGAAACATGAAACACGCCGATAAAGCGGAGATAAGGAGAATCACTCCATCAGGGCATGACCCAGTATACGAGCTTAAAAGCTATCTCCGCTTTTATCCATAAAACAGAACGAAGGAATGTAAGGGCATAGACCCAGTGAGTGATGATAGGGTGAGTTCTTGGATAGTTAGGCGAAAGTCATGTAAAAATATTGCATTTTAAGAAATACTGCGATTGACGGAGCAATCCGTAGATATATTTCAAAAATTGAGATAGGAG
>DATMXV010000257.1:0-2418 GCA_035561335.1 Desulfitobacteriaceae bacterium | reverse complement strand
GTGCCAGGTAACGCACTTATCTGAGGCTAAGTTATAATTTGTTATTTTCCAGGGTTCTTGATTGTTGTATCAACATTAAAACGGAATTCTGCTTCAGATGTTTGATTTACCCCTCCTGCAGGATTAGCTTTGATTCTTAATAAAACAAGATGCTGTCCGCTTGCGGCACTTTTTCCTTCAGCATCACCAAGTGCTTTTACCTGGCGGAAGGCAACCCGGGCTGTAGCCCCCGGTTCAAGCTCAGGAACATTACCGATTTTGCTGACTTTCTGTTTTTCATCCGCAATTAAACTGACTTGAAGTTCCACTGGGATATTTGTCATCTTTTGGTTTGTAGTATTTTGGACAGTTACAATTAAATCGAAAGTTTTTGAATTAATTACCTGCATGCCTTTGAGAGTTACCCCATCATACGTCAGGTCTTTGGTAAAAGAAGTTGGCTCGACTGATAAACCAAGCATTTTGACTTCAGGAACAATCTTATTTGTACCTACAGTTACATAATCCTGACTCCAAAAATTAATTGCTCCCAAACCAAAGAGACAGACAAACAGAATAGTAATGGTCACAGTTATGTGTTTCCGATTAACTGTGATAATTTTCAAGTGATTCACCTCCAAAATTATTTAATCTAAAAAAGCCTATGCAAGTCCTTGCTGGGACATGCATAGGCCGGATAAAATATTTTTAATTTTTTATTTCCCGTTCCTGATATATTCGTAACCGGATATCTGCGGAACTCAAACGATAAATTTTTGACATTTGAACAAGTCTGGAGGTGGTTCTTAACCCAAGATAATCTTCCATTTCGTCAAGGGAAAGGTTAGTTGTAACAATAGTAGGAAGAAGTTCATTCATCCGATAATTAATGATTGAATATAAACGGTTTTTGGTCCACTCCGTATAATTATGGGCGCCTAAATCATCCAAAATAAGAACAGGGACTGTCCTGGCTGTATCCAACAAATCCAATTCGTTAACTTCCGACTTAAAAGCTGCCCGCAGTTCATCTAACAGATCAGGAACAACCAGGAACAAGACCTGGTGATCATGAAGCATAAGTTCATTGGCTATGGCAACTGCTAAATAAGTTTTTCCGGAGCCTACCGGACCTGTGAACAACAGTCCAAGACCATAAGGATCTTTCAGATAATTGTTAACGAAATTTCTGGCAGCCTCAAGAGCACGTTTAGCACTTTCCTGATCTGTCTTTGTCCCGTCCGGGGACAAGTAATAATCCAAATTGAATTTATCGAAACGACAAGCTGTTAAGGCTTTGGAAATTCGGGCAGTGCGAAACCGGTTTGTTAACTTTTTTTGTTGCATACAGGTACAAGGATATGCTGTATCATTTTCCAAGATAAGGCCCCTATCCTGACATATGGGACACAGATATTCATTTTCTCCCCTGTTTGTCCCATTATGATCTGAGATATTTTTCGAATTATTTTTTATCGGATTATTACTTTCCAGGATTTTTCTAAGACTTTTCATAATACTATTTATTTCCTTCCCCTAAATTACAGATAGAAGTTTTCATATTTTTCCGGGGGGGTTTTTTTATCCTGGTTTAATTTAGTTGCATTTTTTTTCTGCTGGCGCGCTTGAAAATTTGCATCATCAAGCTCAATTTCGGCTTTTGTGCGCAGATTCTTCTTCTCCCATTCACGAAGTATGGAATCAAGATAGCGAAAATTTCTTATTCCTGCACTAACACCTCTGCGCAGAGCTTCAATGATTATTTCTTCAGAAAAATGAGCGCTCAGCCAATTTGTGATGTGTTCACATTCCAACCCGGTAAGCGGACGTCCTAACTCCTGTTCAAAGATATCAACAAGTTTCTGTAGTTTTAAATCTGGTTGGGATTGGTTGTTTGGATCTTGTTGGTTATCTTTCTGTATTGTTTCTTTTTCATATTGTCTCATTTGCCCAATTGCCCAGCGTTCAGCAAGTTCTTCAATTAACCCGATAAAACTAAAATTATTATACCAGCATTGATCTGAGTTATCCCAGTATTGTTCAACCGATATTAAGTTGCGTTCTTTGAGGTTCTCAATCATGTTTTCTACTTCAGTATTGGTCATTTTCATACGCTGGGCCAATAAATCCAGGGATGGATTGGCATTAGAATCCAATTCGCTGAGAATATGGATTATTAAAAGCATTTCCAGATTATTCAAACCTAAATCATTATAATGGTTTAAGAGGTATCTTGGTACTGAAGCTGTCCCTGAAAATAAAAGAGCTTGTGTGAAGCTCCCATAGACATTTACTTTATTCATACAGAATGAGCACTCCTTATGAAAATTTCATCAAGAAACTATTCTCTCTTATTATAAATAATCCTTCCGAATAGAAATAGAAAAATTTGCAGAGAAGCTGGAAGGTGACGAATAAAATATTATTACAGTATAATAT
>DATMXV010000256.1:0-5685 GCA_035561335.1 Desulfitobacteriaceae bacterium | reverse complement strand
ATGGGGATATATACTTATTATAAAGAAAGAAGATGACGCTTTTGGCTGCAAATATTTTAATTGTTGATGATGAACAAGCTATTGCGGACTTGATTGAAGTATATTTGAAAAACGAAAATTATGATGTATTTAAGTTCTATAATGGACGGGATGCTTTACAGTGTGTTGAAAACCAAAATATAGATTTAGCAATATTGGATATAATGCTTCCTGATGTAACAGGCTTTTCAATTTGTCAGCAGATTAGAGAAAAGTACAATTTCCCTGTTATTATGTTAACGGCTAAGGACGAAGAAGTTGATAAAATTACAGGGCTTACATTAGGAGCGGATGATTATGTTACAAAGCCTTTTCGACCTCTTGAAATGGTTGCTCGGGTAAAAGCACAATTACGAAGATTCAAGAAATATAATAATTCTGAACCGGTTCAGGACGAAAACATTATTGAAATCTCAGGTTTAGTACTAGACAAAGACGATCACAAATGCACCCTAAACGGAAAGCAGCTTCTTCTCACTCCTACAGAATTTTCCATTCTTTGGGTTCTTTGTTCCAATCGCGGACGGGTGGTCAGTTCGGAAGAATTGTTCCATGAGGTATGGAGAGATAAGTATTTCACCAACAGCAATAATACGGTAATGGTTCATATCAGGCATTTAAGGGAAAAAATGCATGACAGTGCGGAACATCCTAAATATATCAAAACGGTATGGGGAGTTGGCTATAAAATTGAAAAGTAAGAGAGATATAAGAAGAAATGATTATACAAAATTAAAAAGGAAAGTATTTTTTCAAATGCTCCTGATTACAGTCGCCGCCGTTGCGGCTGTTTATCTATTGCGCTATATCCTGCGTGGACAGATCGGAGATCGTATCGTTCGATTTTTAGTCACCGCTTTTCATTTTAAAAATTCAGACGCACAAACAATATATCAGTTGGTGATTCGCAACAATATGGACATGATCCTTTTTGTTGTAATCCTAATATTTTTAGTGATCCTTTTTCGATTTTCTGTTTCTTGGTTTACTAAATATTTCGATGAAGTAAGCGCCGGAATGGATAAACTTGCTGAGGAATCCGATGCTGAAATTACCTTATCACCGGAATTGGATTTTATGGAAAATAAGCTAAATCAGATAAAAAACAACTTGGAAAAACAAAAGAAAGCCGCGCTTGATGCCGAGCGGCGTAAAAATGATTTGGTAGTTTACTTGGCTCATGATATAAAAACACCTCTGACCTCCGTTATAGGATACTTAAGTCTTCTGGATGAAGCTCCTGATATGCCTCCTGAACAGAAGGCAAAATATGTCGGTATTACCTTGGAAAAAGCTTATCGCTTAGAGCAGCTTATCAATGAGTTTTTTGAAATCACAAGATTTAATCTGCAAACTATTGCTTTGAATAAAGAAAAAATCAATTTACTGTTCATGATCCAGCAGATGGCAGATGAATTCTATCCAATGCTGACTCCACAAGGAAAGCAGGTGTCTGTCAATGTACCAGACGGCCTCACTCTGTGGGGAGATGCAGACAAACTGGCCCGTGTGTTCAATAACATTCTGAAAAACGCGATAGCCTATAGCTATGAAAACAGCGTCATTGACATTTCCGCTCAGCAGCAAGATGAAAATATTATTATAACTTTTACTAATCAGGGGAATCCAATCCCACGAGAAAAACTGGAAACGATATTTGAGAAATTTTTTCGGCTGGACACATCCCGTTCTACCAATACAGGCGGCGCCGGGCTTGGACTGGCTATTGCCAAAGAAATCGTAAACGCGCATGGAGGCAATATTTTCGTGCAAAGTAATCCAGAAAAGACAGTCTTTACTGTCGTGCTTCCACAAAAGCAAGAAAAGGCCAAGTTATCTGCTTAAGTCAGGTAGCTTGTTCTTTTGTATTAAATAATTACATACCCAAATAAAGATCTTAAAAATGGGATAAACAAAGATCTTAAAAATGGGTAAAACACAAAGAACATGCCGGCGAATGTGCCGGCCATATAAAAAAATGCCTCTTCATGAAGGAGCAAGGGAATTTTTTCGATATGGGTACTTTGGACAGAAACTTTGTCCTGTAATTTTGCTAAATGTTCTTTCAGCAGCCTAAAAATTACCCATCCGATTAACGCTCCGAGAGTATTCATCAGTAAATCATCAATATCCGTTACTCTTCTATTGAACAATTGACTTAATTCTATGATAAGAGAGAATGTAATACCGGATAATGCTGTTTTCCATAACACTTTATACTTTTTCCAAATACATGGAAGCATAAATCCAAGAGGTATAAAAAGCAATATATTTTCTATGTAGGGGCGAACACCCTCTGTAATCCAAAGAAATGGAATCAGATTAATCTCATCCGGTGGAATATTCAACCCCTTTGGGGTTATTATTCCAAAGCTGTTATGAACAATATCGCTTATGGAAGGAATACCAGTAAAACTTAGCACACCAGTAAGGTAGTACACAAAGATATATACGATTACAATATGTTCAATTGACAGTTTATAGCCAATCTTTTTGCTTTGAGAGGTCAGTAGTATATGGTATGGAATCAAGAATGGCAAAGTACTAATAAACCATGTAATCGACACTATAATTAACATTAAAATCCTAATGATCACTAAATTCACCCCCGTTCTAATTAACTTGTTTATTATAGGATATTAAAAAAAGAAATGTCTTAATAAAACCTTAAGATATGGTGATTTTCTCCTTAATAAGTTTTACTCTTATTTTTACAACTATATAAGATGCAGTAGGGTCGCAAAGAACATGTATGTCACAGTGAAACTCCAGATACCGTTATTAAGAAAATCTTAAGAAGTTCATAAGCTGGAATTCCAACATTGCTCCTTATTCTATGATTGAATAAATCAGTAAAGAATAAGGAGCTGTTTTATATGGTACGAGAAGCAAGAAAGGAAAAGTCAAAAATGCGGATATTACTGTCATTCCTGCTGATGGTTGTCATAGTTGTCTTTGCATGTAAATACATCATTACCCCTGTCGCCCAGCATTTATTTGAGAAATACGGTGACGATAGAACCACGTCGGTATCCTCATTGAAAAAAGGGCATGACTCCGCTGTCGTTATATCGCCAGACAGGCTGAACAGTCCTCACGCGATCCTGATTCGTTTAAAAGATCATACCATTTTAATGCAGAAAAATAGTGGCGAAAAAATCTATCCGGCTTCTTTGACGAAAATTATGACGGCCATTGTTGCGATAGAAAATTTACCTTATTTGAAGAAAGAAATCACACTTACAAATTCTGTGTTTCAGGGCCTGTCAGAAGCAGATGCATCTATGGCAGGTTTCCAGCTGGGTGAGGATGTAAGGGCGATTGACCTTTTATATGGGGCTCTGCTTCCTAGTGGGGCAGAGTCTTGTGTTGGGCTTGCTGATTACATTGCAGGGTCAGAGAAGGACTTTGTAGGGATAATGAATCAAAAGGCGGCAGATCTTGGTATGAATAATACCCATTTCGAAAATGCGATCGGACTTCACAATGAAAACCACTTCACAACAGTCAAAGATCTGGCTATTCTTCTAAGCTATGCTTTGCAAAATGATACTTTCCGGGAGATTTTTACTTCATCCCGTCATTCTACACAACCTACTAATAAGCATCCTGGCGGGATAACCTTTTACAATACCATGTTTGAAGAACTCAACAATCAAAACATAATTGGTGGGGAAATTTTAGGAGGGAAAACTGGGTATACCGATGAGGCCGGTCTATGTCTCGCGAGTCTCGCCAAAGTGGGTAAACAAGAATATATTCTGATTTCAGCTGGTGCAAAAGGAGATCACCATTCGGAACAGTATAATATTACCGATGCCTTAGCTGTATACAATAGTATAGGAAAATAATAAGTTCTTCATAAGAATTTATTAAGATTTTGCACTGCTGTATCCATAGGTTCAAGCGGCATCTTTTTTGTACACTCAAGGCATACGGAATCGGTTTGTCTATTGGAACGTGGCGAAAGCATTGCGTCGCAGATTCGCATAGGGAATACCGCAGAAACAATGCGGGCAATAAATATATAAAGAAAACGCAAATATAAGGCTTGTAATTACCTATTAAAGAAATCCTCAGTTAACTGCAGTGGACCAAGTGGTGATGAATATTCCTTTAAGGAATGAAGGGAGGATTATTGTGAAGAAAACAATTCGAATTACTTTGATAACGATTGGTTCCGTTCTTGCGGCGCTTCTATTACTCGTAGCTGTATCGTGTATTGTTTACACGCCTGAGTATATATACCGCTGTATCGTCAATGGAGAAGGCAAGACGAGTGACTATCTCTTTTTTCCGGAGAGGACCATAGAAAAGAGCACCAGGCCGTACCAATACGAATACATGCTTAAGGATAACCTTGCAGATATTGACGTCTCATATACAATGAAAGGCCAATTGCTCAACCAGCCGCTGGACACCTTGGCAAAGAGCACCGGCACGACCTCGCTGCTTGTCATACATCAAGACAAGGTGGTGTATGAGGAATATTTTAACGGACACGACGCTGGCTCCGTCAATACATCATTTTCAGCTGTGAAATCCATCGTATCCCTTATGATTGGTATGGCTATCGAAGATGGATTTATCCAAAGTGAGGAGCAGCCTGTTTCCACCTTTATCTCTGAGCTTGACGGCACGGAATTTGCAAATATAACAATTAAGGAGCTCTTAATGATGCGTTCGAAGATAGCGTATCATCAGGGCAATTTTTGGATCCTATGGTTCGGGGACGGGGCCAAGACTTACTATTACCCCGATCTGCGCGCTCTGGCGCTTACATCTATGCGTGTTGATCCGGATTACGGCGGAGAATTCCATTACAACAATTATCATCCTTTGCTGCTCGGAATCATCTTGGAGCGCAGCACCGGCATGAGCGTCTCGGAATATTTCCGGACAAAGATATGGGATAAGGTCGGAGCCGAAAACAACGCCTCATGGAGCCTTGACAGCGATAAATCAGGCTTTGAAAAGATGGAAAGCGGTCTGAACTTTAAGTCCATTGATTTTGCGAAAATAGGCAGTATGCTTATTAACCGTGGCCATTGGAACGGAAGCACCATAATCAACGAGGAATGGCTTAACCGCTCCATCGTCGCAGCGGAGCCAATGAATGAAAGCGGCATCGGATACCAGTACATGTGGTACAGTTTTGCCAATGAAAAAGGCGGCTACGACTATTTTGCTCACGGCAACCACGGGCAATATCTCTACATATCGCCTGAGAGCGAAACGGTCATCGTGCGTACGGGTACCGAAGAAGGTATCGATACATGGATCGTTCCGCTATATGAAATAGCTGCATACATCGGCAGTTCCGCAAATTGACAAAAATAATACCAACACGCCAAGGGGATACCAGAGGGGTAGGACATCTTTTTTATATCCTCAAGTCATGTGGAGTGGATAATTCTGATATTTTAATAATTTATTTATAGACATTTCTGAGCCTTCGTGATAATATTAACTTGCAAGGGTGCATTGCTTATCAATGCGCCGGTTTTTTTTGATATCGTAGTTCCCTGACTGTTATAATTTATTACATTTTAATATTAGATAGTAAAACAAGGGCGTTTTCGACTAAACATCGGAAACGCTTTATTTTTTCTAAGCATGAGAAATGTGACAGGACGGATTCAGGTC
>DATMXV010000255.1:0-8257 GCA_035561335.1 Desulfitobacteriaceae bacterium | reverse complement strand
GTAAATAATACTAATTGAATAATTTATTTGCTTTTATATGGATTTTTAGGAGGTGACTTATGGATTTTAAAGATTATTATAGTATTCTGGGGGTTAAACCTGATGCTGATATTAAAACAATTAAAAAAACTTACCATCAATTAGCTAAAAAATATCATCCTGATGTTAACCCTGGTGATAAAAAAGCCGAAGAGAAATTTAAGGAAGTAACCGAGGCTTATCAGGCCATAAGTGATCCTGAAAATCGCAAGAAGTATGATGAACTTCGTCAGAATTATCAACAATGGCAACAGCAGGGAGGACGGGGTAATTTTGATTGGAATCGTTGGCAAACAGGTCCGGGCGCAGGCAGCTATACCAGAACAATGAGTCCTGAGGAATTTGCCGATATTTTTGGCTATTATGGCAGTATGGATGATTTGACAGGGGGTTTTTCTGATTTCTTTTCAACAATTTTTGGTGCGGGCAGAGAAACCGGCCATACAAATCTTCATAGACGCGGAGCCCAACGGGCCAGAGCCGGCCGGGATGCGGAGGCTGAACTGACCGTAACTTTGGAAGAGAGCTTTCATGGTACCAGCCGCGTAATCCAAACAGGTGGTAAAAAGATTGAAGCCAAAATTCCCAAAGGGGTCCGAAGCGGCTCAAAAATCCGCCTGAGCGGGCAAGGCGGGCCGGGGAGCGGCGGTGGACCAAGCGGCGACCTGTACCTAACAATAAACGTGCAGGCCGATCCCCGTTTTGTCAAGGAAAATGATGATCTAACGATGGATATACCGGTAGATTTTTATACCGCAATCTTTGGCGGGGAAATAAGTATTAAAACTTTAAGCGGCGAGGTGCTCCTTAAAATCCCCCCAATGTCCCAAAGCGGAAAAAAATTCCGCTTAAAAGGCAAAGGTATGCCCAAATTGGAACAGCCTAAAGTCCATGGTGACCTTTATGCTCAGATAAAAATAGTTCTGCCGGGTAATCTGACCGAGACAGAATTAAATACTCTTAAACAACTTGCCGAAAAAAGAAACATTAAATAATAAACCGTAATTAAGAATAAGCCGTAATTAAGGAGGGAAGTAATCATGGCTTTTGATACCAACCGGTTTACGCAAAAATCCCAGGAAGCAATTATCAATGCCCAGACCTTGGCAGAACGCAACGGCAACAGCCAGGTTGAACCTGAGCATCTCTTATTTGCCCTGTTGGAACAAACCGACGGAGTTGTTCCCCAGGTCCTGGGCAAAATGAATATTCCAGTCGGGGTTTTATTGCAAAAAGTTACCCAGGAATTACAACGCTTGCCGCGTATTAGTGGTACTAATGTCCAGATTAGTATTTCCCCACGGTTACGAACAGTATTAGTAGCCGCCCACGATGAGATGGCTCCTTTCGGAGATGAATATGTCAGTACCGAGCACCTTTTGCTGGCATTATTGGATAAAGCAGGGGGAGCTGCCGGACAGGTTCTTAAACAAAGCGGGTTAAGCCGGGAAAAACTACTGCTTGCTTTACGTGAAGTCAGAGGGACACAACGTGTCACCGGCACTAACCCTGAAGGCACCTATGCCGCCCTTGAACAATACGGCAGAAATCTTGTAGACCTGGCCCGCCGGGGCAAGCTTGATCCGGTAATAGGCCGGGACGAGGAGATTCGCCGGGTAATCCAAATCTTATCACGGCGTACTAAAAATAATCCTGTTCTCATTGGTGAACCCGGGGTTGGCAAAACTGCAATTGTTGAGGGACTGGCTCAGCGTATCGTTCGGGGAGACGTACCTGAGACGATTCAAAATAAGCAAGTTATTTCCTTGGATATGGGAGCTTTGATCGCCGGGGCCAAATACCGCGGTGAATTTGAAGAGCGGCTTAAAGCTGTTTTGAAAGAAGTTCAGGACAGGGATGATGTCATCCTTTTTATCGATGAGCTTCATACCGTTGTGGGCGCCGGAGCAGCCGAGGGAGCTATGGATGCCGGCAATATGCTTAAACCTATGCTGGCCCGCGGTGAACTCCGGATGGTGGGGGCGACCACGCTTGATGAATATCGGAAGCACATTGAAAAAGATGCTGCTTTGGAGCGGCGTTTCCAACTTGTTTTGGTAGGAGCATCAAGTGTTGAGGACACAATATCAATTTTGCGCGGGCTTAAGGAACGTTATGAAACCCATCACGGAGTCAGAATTACCGACAGTGCCATTATCGCTGCTGCAGTACTCTCTGACCGTTATATAAGTGACAGGTTTTTACCGGATAAAGCCATCGATCTCATCGATGAAGCTGCCGCCCGCCTGCGGATGGAAATTACCAGTGATCCCCATGAATTAGACCAGATAAAACGACGGGTCCTGCAATTGGAGATTGAACGCGAGGCTTTAAAAAAGGAAAAAGACGAAGCCAGTAAAGAAAGGCTGGCGAAAATTGAGGAAGAGCTTGCTAACCTGAAAGAAGACCGTTCTGCTTTGGAAGCACAATTACAGGCTGAACGCGAGGTCCTGGTACGTATTCAACACTTAAAGGAAGAGATTGATCAGTCCAGGACTCTTATGGAACGGGCCCAACAGCAGTTGGATTATAACAAGGCGGCAGAATTGCAATATGGAGTACTGCCTAAACTGGAAAAAGAGCTTGAAGAAGCAGAAAACAGTATAAGGACAAAAAAGAATACCCTGCTGAAACAAGAAGTTGATGACCAGGACATCGCCGAAGTGGTTGCCAATTGGACCCATGTCCCGGTTGCCAAAATGCTGGAAAGCGATATGCAGAAACTGGTTAAGATGGAGGAAAGGATCCATCAGCGTGTTATTGGTCAGGATGAAGCTGTCCAAGCTGTCAGTGACGCTGTCAGACGTGCCAGGGCCGGTTTGCAGGACCCTAATCGTCCGCTGGGATCGTTTCTTTTCCTGGGCCCCACCGGTGTCGGAAAAACAGAATTGGCCAGATCTTTGGCAGAGTTCCTGTTCGATGATGAGCAGGCTATGGTAAGGATTGATATGTCGGAATATATGGAGAAACACACTGTTTCCCGTCTGATAGGCGCGCCTCCCGGTTATGTCGGCTATGAACAGGGAGGACAATTAACCGAAGCTGTTCGCAGGCGTCCCTATACTGTTATCCTCCTGGATGAAGTAGAGAAAGCTCATAGCGATGTCTTCAATGTCCTTTTACAGCTGTTGGACGACGGCCGCTTGACTGATGGCCAGGGGAGAGTTGTCAACTTTAAAAATACGGTAGTTATTCTGACCAGTAATATTGCCAGCCCGATTATTCAGGAAATGACTTTAAATAATATTACCCACGAAAAAATACGTTCTCTTGTCACTGAAGAACTGCGTCAGTATTTCCGTCCTGAATTCTTAAACCGTTTGGACGAGATTATCGTATTTCATCCTTTGAGTAAAGAACACATTGTTCAAATCCTGGAAATCCAATTAAACTTATTACGACAGCGTTTAGCCGCCCGCAAATTAACCCTTGATTTGACGGAGGCTGCTCACGCCCAATTAGTTAAGGAAGGTTACGACCCTGTCTTTGGGGCCAGACCGTTAAAGCGGGTGATTCAACAACGCTTGCAGAACCCATTGGCCCTTAAACTCTTACAGGGAGAATTTAAGGATGGCCAGCATTTACTTGTCGATTATGCACCGGATGGAGAGTATATCTTTAATGAAAGTGTTTAGCCGGCTTTAACGCAGTTAAATACTATCATCAGAGGCAAGAAAGAAATTAAAATTTAACAGTAAAGATTAAATTCTAAGTGAGGAAAGCCCGGCATTTTTAGGCATCTCTTAATTATGACCGGGCTTTTCTTGTTTAATTTAGAGGTTTATTTTTTATTCCGGCAGATTTCGGCACGGTTCGAAAAGGTCTTATGAGATAATATCCAAAGTAAAAACTATCCGGTAATCAGGAGGGTATTTGTTCATGAAGCGGGGTATTTTTTTAATGTCAATAGTGTTAATTCCCATTGTCTTGGCAGGTTGCGGTCCTTCAATAGGCGTAACCAGGCCGGAAGAAGTTGCTTTCCAAATAGTTCAATTAGAAAATCTGCAAAATAATAAGGCTGTATTACCTGACAATAATACAGCCATTAATTTATTGAGTAAGTCCGGAGGAAAATTTTACTTCTCTGATGGTAATGATTTAATCCTATTTATTGGTCTTGGTCAAAGAAAAACAGCAGGCTACAACATAAAGGTCAAGAGTATAAAGACTTATAACAATGGGGCTGCCTATGATGTAATCATTGAGGAGATAAAACCTGCAAAAGGTGATATTGTCGTACAGGTCATTACTTATCCTTATGTCCTGGTTAATCTGGGACATGTTAGTTCACCGAAAGAGATTACGGTCAAGGATGAAGAAGGGAAATATCTGAATAACTTAAGTTACTATCTTAATCCGCCAAGGGTGGAAGTTTCAGGACCCTAATAACTATCCTGGATAACTATTAAGTATAGAACCCCATTTTATGACAGTAATATTAGGGGCATAATGATTACATAGATACATAATGATTACATAGATATAGGAGGTAACAGTTCGGTAGTGCCAGCGAAAGCCTTAGTTGCACTTGTGCTGTCTTCCTGAGGTGGAAAAATGCATTCTAACCTGCGCAGTTTTATCAATACCCTGAAACGGGAAAAGCTTTTGGTCGAAATAGAAACCGAAGTAGATCCTTACCTGGAACTGGCTGAAATTCATAGAAGGGTAATTGAAAGTGAAGGACCGGCACTTTTCTTTAAGAATATCAAAGGAAGTAAATTTCCTGTTGTGACAAACCTCTTTGGCGCCAGGGAACGTGTAGATCTGGCAATTGGTCCAAAGCCGGAAAAAATTCTTCGTTATGCAGCAGAAGCATTAGATCATCAGCTATCTTCCACGGCAAAAGTTCTCTGGCAGGAAAGGACCTGGCTTCCGGACCTTGCCAAAAGCGGTTTAAAGAAGGTTTCAGCCCGGAGAGCTCCTGTGCTTGAAGTTAAAGAAAAAAACTTTGATTTGAGCAGATTGCCTGTTCTGACAAGCTGGCCGGAGGATGGCGGCCCTTTTATAACCCTGCCTTTGGTTTATACCGAGCATCCGGCAAGCTTACAGCATAATTTGGGTATGTACAGGATTCAGGTCCACGATAAACAAAAAACGGGAATTCATTGGCAAATTCATAAAGGCGGCGGTTTTCACTATTTTGAAACAGAACAGCTCAAGCGGGATTTACCAATGACTCTTTTTCTGGGCGGACCCCCGGCCTTGATAATTGCCGCAATTGCCCCTTTGCCGGAAATGATTCCCGAATTATTGTTCGCCTCTTTTTTAATGAATAAAAAACTATCCAGAGTGGAAGTACCGGGATATCCTCATCCCTTGATTGCAGAAGCAGAATTTGCCGTCTGTGGTTCAGTCCCTGCCGGCATTCGCCAACCGGAAGGGCCTTTCGGTGACCATTACGGCTATTATTCCTTAAAACACGATTTTCCGGTTTTTAATGCCCAGGTACTTTTTCATCGCAAAGACGCAATTTATCCGGCTACAGTAGTCGGAAAACCACGCCAGGAAGATTATTTCATCGGGGAGTACCTGCAGACCTTATTAGCTCCCATTTTTCCAATAATAATGCCTGGAGTGAAAGAAATCCGGACATATGCAGAAAGCGGGTTCCATTCCCTGGCTGCAGCCATTGTAAGAGAAAGCTATAGCCGTGAAGCCATAGCCCATGCTTTTCGTATTTTAGGAGAAGGTCAATTAACATTAACAAAATTCTTAATTATTACTGATATTCCTGTTAATTTGGGGAATTTTACATCTTTGTTGGAAAATGTTCTTTCCCGGTTTGAACCGGAACATGACTTATTGATTATCACTGAAACCTCTGCAGATACTCTGGATTATACGGGCAGGCGCCTTAATCACGGCAGCAAAGCTGTAATGCTGGGTTTAGGAAATCCCAAGCGGGAATTACCGGTTCAATATAAAGGCTTTTTGCCGCCGGGCATAAAACATATTCAAGCTTTTTGTGCCGGATGTCTGGTAATTGCAGGCCCCAAATTCACAGATAACAAAAATTATGCTTCTGATTTATTACAGTTGATTAAATCAGATTCAGACCTAAAGCAATGGCCGTTAATTATTTTATTGGATAATGTAGATGTCAAACTGAACCAAACCAGTTTTTTATGGCAGGTTTTTACCCGATTTGACCCGGCGTCAGATATATATTGTGCAGTAAAACTTGTCAGGAACCATCGTCTTTACGAGGGACCGGTTATTATAGATGCCAGAAACAAGCCGGAATATCCCCAGGAACTGTTTCCTGATGAAAAAACCGTAAGCTTAGTTAATAAACGCTGGCAGGAATATCAAATTCCCCTGAGCTGATATCTTAAGTTATTCATCTTCTTCGTCTTCCTCGGCTTCCCCGGCGGCTAATTCCCTAATTATGTTTTGCATCGATGTCAGCAAAGCAGATGCTTTCTCAACTTTTTGCCATATTTTTTCTTTCTTCGCAGATAACTCTTCGATTTCATTTTCTAATTCTGTGATTCTGGTTTGATTTTCTGATAAAAGACTATTGTTTTCTTCCTCTATTCTCCGGGCATCTTCAATTGCTTTACTAAGGATGTTTTCCGCCTCTGCCCGGGCTGAGCCTAAAATTTCTTCAGTTTTTTGTTCATTATCTTCCTGCATTTTTCTGGCCATTTTCCGGGTGCTTATTACGGCATCACGCAGGTCGGTTTCCATTTGTTCATAGTTTTTGAGGCGGTTTTCCCATTCGGAGTTTTGCTCTCTTAGACTATTTATCTGAAGTTTCAATTCAACATTGGCGGCATTTTGGTTGGCAATAACCTGAGACATCTCTGCAAAGGACTGTTTTACCTCCTCTACATCATAACCCCGCATAACCCGTTTAAATGTAGGTTCTTCAATCTTCATTTTATCCCCTCTTTTTTGTTTTTTCTACAGTTTATCACGTTGATCTGATCCTGAAAAGGCTTTAAATATCACAATTATACATTCCTGGACTAATATTGAGAATTGTAGAAAAATATACAATTGTAAAGAAAAATGAAAGCGTAACCTTAAAGTTGTTACGCTTTCATTTTGTATTCCACCAACCTGCTTGCATTTTCTGAGTAATATCATTCAGACATTGAACAGTATCATGATCAATTTTGTATTGCTGCCTGGCAAAACAGACGATATTACGCTGGGGATAATATTGTAAAGCTAAATCTGCTTTCTCATGAAAATAATTAGCTTCCCTGTGCAGCGTAAAATACAAAATCTTCTCATCGTTTGCCAATACTTGAGTCTGGTCAGAGGCAGTGGGTGTTGCGTGCTGGAGATTTCTCATCAGTTCTTTAACCTTTTGACGGTCTGCAAAGAAATGCGGGTTAAACGGATCGTTTGGATCCATTAACCCTATCTGGGAAAAGGAGAGGGGATGAAGTTTATTGTTTGGGACACTCAAAGTATTAAAAGGGTCGAGCCAGCTTTCCTGATAGGCAAGCAGCAATAAGATTGATGACATCAGGATAATTAATATCAAACTGATCAAAATGAGTTTGGGGTGGCGTAAACGCAAAAAAAACCGTCCATATGGAATATAAGCAGGAACAGCAGGCATATGAAAACCTCCAAATACCGGTTAACCGGCAACCCGACGGGAACGATAAATCATTGTTTTACGGCGAATACGTTGAATTGCATTATCTAACGACTTGGGATGTATACCAAATTTCTCATATACCTCTCGTTGTTTCAAACCATCAATAAAATGGTACCTGAATACCTTATATTCCAATTCAGAAAACTCTTTGCTTAAATTTTTCACAAAATCCCTTGCTTCATCCAAATCAACGACTGTACTTTCCGGATCACCGAAACTGGATACTGCATTTAACATGGTTTCTTCATCATTTTCTGTCAAAGAATAAGCATCATTAAAATTTGCGTGTTTTTGTCTGTTATGCTCCCGCAAACTGTCAATAAGTTTTCTTTTAATAACCATGCGCAAAAAATTGATAAAAGGGATGTCCGACTTGGCATTATACGCCATAATTGCTTTGTAAATTGCAATTCGGCCTTCTTGAATTAAATCTTCATGGTCAGACTTTGGTAAGAAGTACTTACATGCAATTTTTCGGATCTCAGGTTCATAAATTTGGATAAGTTCACTTAAAGCTTTTTGATCACCGGAGCGTGCCGCATTAAGCAAAATATTTTGATCTTTTAAATTATTGCAAGTCACAGTAATTATCTCCTTATC
>DATMXV010000254.1:0-2483 GCA_035561335.1 Desulfitobacteriaceae bacterium | reverse complement strand
ATTATAAGGTAAAACTTGTCTATGAGGAGAGAACTAATAGTGTCTGATCCATTAAAAAAAATCTTGGACCGCACTTTAAAAACTGTTGAGGACAGTAAGGAGGAAATTTTTTCAATTGCCGAGAGCAACCGTACTGAGGTGTCCCGGATTACTCAAGAACTGTATAAATTACATATTGACGTTAATGATGTAATAAAAGCAACCGACGAGCAAAGAACTATTGAGAAACAATTGCGCCAAAAATTGATGGAAGTAAATCGTGATTTTAAACTTTATTCTGAGACAGATATGCAGGATACCTATAAAGAAACAACCGAAGCTCAAATTAAATTACAATTACTTGAATCAAAGGAACAAAAACTTCGCACCAGAAGGGATAACCTTGAACGTTCCTTGAACCAAATGCAAGCTACTATTGAACGGGCTGAAAGTTTGTTATCACATATTAGTTTTACTATCAGTTTACTTCAAGGGGAAATTGTAAATGCAACATCTTCAAGCAAAACAATGCAACGTCAGGAAATCAGTTTAAGAATAATAAAAGCTCAGGAAGATGAAAGACGCCGGGTTGCTCGTGAAATCCATGATGGCCCGGCGCAAACCTTGGCAAATATAGTTTTGAGGTTAGAGATTGCCGAAAGATTATTGGAACTTAGCCCGCAGAAAGCTAAAATTGAGCTTGAGGATTTGAAAAATTTAGTACGTGCAAATCTGCAGGATATCCGGCGGATAATTTTCGACTTGAGACCAATGGCCTTAGACGATTTGGGTATTGTTCAAGCCATTAATCAATATTTAAAAAATTTTCAGCTGGCTTATAGTATCAAATGTGAGCTTCACATTAACGGACCGGAAAGAAGGCTCCCACAGGCTGTTGAAGTTTCCTTATTCAGGCTGCTTCAAGAAAGTCTGACAAATATCGCCAAGCATTCCAGGTCTGAACGTGCTTTAATAGATTTCCACTTTCGGGACAAATCAACTACTGTTAAGGTAATAGATTTCGGTAAAGGTTTTAATGTTGAAAATTCTTTTCAGTTACCAGGTGAACATTACGGACTTATTGGCATGCGTGAAAGAATAGAAATGTTTTCCGGGCTTCTTGTCATACATTCCTCTCCCGGAAAAGGTACAACAATAGATATAACTATTCCTTATTAATAAATTAGGAAGGAGTTTCTATAAATGATCCGCATTGTTATAGCAGACGATCATCCATTGCTCAGAGAAGGGTTAAGGCGAATTGTCGAATTTGAAGAAGGTATCGAAGTTATCGCAGAAGTCGGAGACGGTCAGGGCGCTATCAATGCTATGCGTAATCTCTCCTTCGATATTTTACTCATGGATTTAAATATGCCGGGTGTTAATGGTTTAGATGCCTGTAAGGTTATCAGGCGTGAGCGTCCGGACATCGGAATTATTGTCTTAACAATTGATGATTCTGATGATAAAGTATTCCAAATTCTACAACTGGGCGTTGCCGGGTATTTACTGAAAGATGTTGATTCCAAAACTTTAATCGAATCTATTCGTAAAGTCTATAATGGAGAACCCATCTTGTCACCTACTGTAACCGGTAAACTAATAGGTCATTTGGCCCGGCCTAATATTCCAAAAGAAACTTTTGGCCTAAGCAAGCGGGAAATGGATATCCTGGTTTATGTTACCCGGGGAGCCTCCAACCGTGAAATCGGTAAAGCTCTATTTATCAGTGAAAAAACTGTTAAGAATCATTTATCCAGCATCTTCAGAAAACTTGAAGTTGAAGACCGGACTCAGGCTGCTCTTAAGGCAATAAAACATAATATTGTGTTTCTTGAATAACTATTATTTTAAAGTAAAGCATTTTCTGCAGTTTGCCGTTTTAAGCCGGCCAGGAAGCGCAGCATTTCCTCACGTCTTTTTACTGCTAAACGTTGTCCGCTGCGGGTAGATGTTTTATTGGGAAGAGCCTCGGCGAAGGTTTTGGCCCTTTCCACAGCATCCTCCGGAGTTTGGATCAGAGGATCTTGTCCTATCAGACTAAATAGACGCATCAAACCTATATTACCCAGGTTATCCAGGATGTCTGAATCCCGCAGAAAAACTGCTTCATCACAACGTCCAGGTTCTGAATAGTACATATGTGATTCTATAGCATCCAGGACTTTAGATAATTTGCTTGAATTAAAAGACATGCGTTGTAATAGATTTGAAGCAATTCCTTTGGAACGCAATGGATGGTCCATATTAGTCATGGCATAACAGGGATATTTTCCTGTATCATGAAGCATTGCTGCAACATAGAGGATTTCCTGATCAAGTGTTAAATGTTGGGATAACTCTTTAGCTAAATTAAAAACCCTTAAACAATGATTTATACCCCAGGCCGGATGTACTCCTGATCCTTCTACTATGCTTTCAAGTTCCAGATTACAAGACATATCTTTACCCTCCTTATAATTCTATCATGTTGGATTTTAAACTTTTTCTACGTCCGTTAGTAT
>DATMXV010000253.1:0-7768 GCA_035561335.1 Desulfitobacteriaceae bacterium | reverse complement strand
GGTACTATTAATCCTTATAATTTTCCTTCAACGAAAGAACCGAACCTGATATTTTTAACTCCTGCTATTTTTGGGAGTGTGGTAGGCTTTATTCTCGGCTTCCGGTTCTTTGGGCATAACCTTACAATAGGATATGAAAGATATATCTATTTTTTAAATATTTACACGTTTATTGCTAGTATGGGGGTAGGATTCTTTATTTACGAGTCCCGCATAGACAAAACAAGTCTGTACGAAGTGCTCCTTCCGGCTTTACTTTTAATGTTTTACTTTGGAACTATTTTTAATCTCACATACTCATTATATCCGGATACCTTTTCGGGGTCGATTGATGCCTTTACACCAATCAGCCAATTCGTGGTTTTTTTGTCTTTAGGGATTACCAGTATTTCTGTGGGCGGGACAGTAGATGTAGTTCCCCAAAAACCTGGTGTTAAGATGCTGTTCTCTATTGCAGGACTATTTTCCCTTTTTATATTCAGCATTATTATTTCTTTGGTAACTTAGATGTGAGCGTCAGGTTACCATTATACATGACTTAATCGACTCAATCGCTCCGTACCGCAAATAATTGATAATCGGAATATTGCTGTTTTTCTAAACCTTGATTCCTAAAGTAGAAACGCTTTTAATGATTTCTCTCCACTCGGCTAACATTTGCTCCAGATATTTCAAACCTGTTGACGTAAGGCCGTAGTATTTTCGCGCCGGACCATTCAGGGATTTTTTTTGCGTGATTTGGGTGTGCCCCGTGGCGTTTAACCGGCGCAGAATGGTATAGACTGATCCCTCGTAAACATCAGGGAAAACCTGGCGTATCGATTTCATCAACTCGTAACCGTAAAGTTCTTCATCTTTCAGCTTATAGAGGATGCACATTTCCAGCACCCCTTTTTTCAATTGGGCATCCATTATACCTGCCTCCTAGACATCTGCTACAATGGTGTCAGCCAGCATATCATGGAGCGCTTGATGTTCTTTGGTAAACAAAATCATAAATATTGAAATTAGAGGTATAACAGGAATAGAATTGATCAGGATTTTCCCCAACAGTTCACGGCTAAGAATACCGCCTTTCGTTAGCGGGCCTGTATTTGAGCGACGCACCTTGATGCGCATGAGCTTTTTACCGACAGTCTGCCCCTGAAAAATAAGAGTTGCTGTCAACGAATAAAGCAAATAGAAGGCCAGAGTGAATAAAGCTGCGGCGATGGAAACCGGAGAAGGCTTTCTGGTATCCTCCCGGACGATTTTCCGGCCGGTCTCCGCATTATCGGGACTATAGGGAATACTTTCAATAGTAGTAAATTCCTGATAGGTCGCATAACTGGAATAAACAAATACTCCGGATAAAGGAGAAGGGTACATAATCAACAGGAAGTAGGAAAGCAGGGTACTTCCTATAATACACGTTACAATAAAGGCCGGCAGTACGGCAATCACCGTATCGATAAAGTACGCGCCCAGACGGCGGCCTGGATTGGCAAGGTGTTTATCCGATCGACCTGTTTCAATTTCCGCTTGTTCTTCAAGCAACGACTTGGCCAAAAAGGCAGGAGAGCCGAGTTCCCCTGATATTTCATCATCCGTTTTTCCGTCCTCCCGACCGGACACGAAAAAACTTTCGTAATCAGCTAAAATATCTTTTGTTATCTCCGGCGCAAGCTTTCCCTCAAGGTTCTCCTTCAACTCACCCAAGTATTCAGATTGTCTCATTGATAGTTCCCTCCCCACTACTAATTATTAAACAGTAAGGGCTGCCTTTATTATACTGAGTTACTATTTGATAAACAATAGTGGGAAAGGAAAATATTCCTCCTTCTAGTGCTGCGAAACATCCGCGAAAAAGATATAGCTTTCCGCCAAGGGGCTGTGTCTTTTTTTACAGGAAAATATGATATTATAAACTCAAAATTCTTTGTAAAGAACCTGAAACAAATGGAAATTTAACCTATGCGTTATTTATATTAAGTGGAGGTGATCATATGAATAAAACTGATATTAGTAATATACATCGCACGAACAAGATTTATTGGGACGAGAATGGTAACGATTTTTTAGGAGCTATTGTACTGCCTTATTACGGTTGCAATACTTTAACGGAAAATGAATTAAACTTATTTGGTGACGTAGCAGGCAAAAAACTTTTAGATATTGGTTGCGGCAACGGTGAATCTCTGAAATATCATGGCAATAACAAAGCCGCCGAGCTTTGGGGCATAGATATTTCTAAAAACCAGATTGAGAAGGCAGCGAAATGCCTTTCAGAAAGTGGCTATTCAGCAAAGCTGATTTGTGGGGCAATGGAGGACGAATGCGGACTACCAACAGATTATTTTGATTTTATTTATTCAATTTATGCAACTGGATGGACAACGGATTTACAGGATACATTTAATAGGGTTGTATCTTATTTAAAAAAGGATGGCATATTTATATTCAGCTGGTCGCACCATATCCATATGTGCGTGACATTTGAAGAAGGTAAAGCCTTTTTTAAAAATAGCTATTTTAATGAAACCTGGTCTGAGCGGGATCTTGACGGGAAAAATATTTTACTTTGCTCCCGAAAAATATCAACTTACGTAAACGCCTTAGCGAAGGCAGGGTTTGTAATTGAGCAATTGATTGAGCAGACAAACGACGAAACTTTGCAATTAACAGGTGAACTTAGCGATTGGACAAAAAAATCGCAAATGGTTCCGTTAACAGCTATTTTTAAGGCGAGGAAGCTATAGTCAATACCAGATAATAAGCATAATCTACACTTGAAGTCAAAAATCTTTTTTCCATCAAACCCCATAATAAAATCAAGCCTGTCGTCAATGTGATGACAGGTTTTTATCGCTTTACAACTTGAGATGCTTATCCGATTGGGGACATAATTATGCAGGTGGAATCGTCCGATGTCTATATAGAAGAAGTCGATTGCGGAGCCAATTGACTTCTTTCGTGCTGTGTGATAAAAACATCATGGATGCTATTAATTTTGATTGGAGATTCCAATGCCGGTTGCTTTATTTACCATGGTAGGATCAATAGCGGATGCTGTTCTGCTTGTTATAATTTTTGCTTTACTTTATATTCAAAACCGGGAAATCTATTTGCGCTATTGGATGTTTGCCTGGAGTTTCGCTTTAATTGGCTTAAGTTGCGGCTTATTGGGAATAGCCGTTAACCCATCATTTTATGTTTTCTATATGATTTTCTTAGCTATTTCCAATTACTTTCTCTTACACGCCTCTTATCAGATTTTTGGGATTATTATCTCCAGGTATTGGAAGTATTTCACATTCATCTTAATTGCCTGGTTAATAACAAACTTTTTATTGGGATCACCGGATCTGTTCAGTGTGATTCCCTGGAGCATTTTTGCCGGTATAACTCTCATATATAACGGTTTCATGTTCTTACGGTATGGTAACAGAAATGTCAACGGAAGAATTATCACTGGCTGCTGCTATATCCTGTGGGGAATTCATGCTCTGGACTTTCCATACCTTCGAACGATCCCATGGATTATCCCATGGTGTTTTCTGATCGGAACCATAATCGCCCTGGGCATCGCAGTCGGAACTCTTTATTATTACTTCGAAATGAAGAACAATGAACTGCTGCGGATAGAGGAAGAATTAAAATATTTGAGTTTTCACGACGCTTTGACCGGACTGTTTAACCGGAACTATTTTGAACAGGAAATAAAACGCTGGGAAAAAGAAAAACGGGCTAAAAAAACAAATTACCCGCCAACAGGCATTATGATCTGCGACGTGGATGGTTTAAAACTGGTCAACGATACACTCGGCCATGAAAGGGGGGATGCTTTGCTGATTGAGGCAGCCAGGATCATCCAAAGCGTTTTCCCCAAAAACGGTTTGGCAGCCAGGATAGGCGGTGATGAGTTTGCTGTCCTATTGGAAGACAACGAGGAAGGGCTGGCTCTCGCTTATCAAAATATCCATCAGGCTCTGCGCTCGTATAATGCCAATAATCAGGAACTGCCTCTGAGTATTTCCGTGGGGTACGCCGTAGACCATATTTCCCCTGACTTGACCCAGGTATTTAAGGAAGCGGACAATAACATGTATCGGGAAAAGCTGAAGCAGAGTCAAGGGGTCCGGGATTCAATTGTCGAATCTTTGATGTTGGCCTTGAACAAAAAAGACTTCTCGCAGCATCATGCCGAACGTATCCAGAAAAGGATCCTTGATCTGAGCAGTGCCATGGGTTTGACGACAACATCCGAAGCCGATTGGTGCCTCTTTGCCAAATATCATGATATCGGCAAAGTAGGGGTGATGGAAGAAATTCTGTTCAAACCCGGATTGCTTGATGCCAATGAAAAAGAGAAAATTATTCGCCATTGCGAAATCGGTTACCGCATAGCTCAGGCCACATCCGAACTATCCCCGATAGCCGATTGGATATTAAAACATCACGAATGGTGGAATGGCGAAGGGTATCCTTTGGGCCTTAAGGGTGAGGAGATTCCGATAGAATGCCGGATACTGGCTATTGCTGATGCCTATGATGCGATGACGAATTATCGGCCCTATAGTAATGAAGTTTCACCTGCAGAAGCGCTGGCAGAGTTAAAAAGGTGGGCCGGAACCCAGTTTGACCCGGTATTAACTAAGTTGTTCTGTGACATATATTGCGTTGATAATGAAAAGGAAAAGAATAAAGCAACCGGCTTATCAATTGGACATTAACGCGGCGCCCAATGACATAGAAGAGGTTTCTATAATTCGGCTGGGCGAAATGGAGCTTTGGCATTTTTTTGACCTAACTTTCCATAAAAGAACGTCAATATTGATACATTGTTGACGCGCGAAAAAGCCAGTAATACTGAGTTTTTCGCATTCAAGGGGAAAATCAGGCTACCTGTCGAGGCGGCTTTTCTGCTTTTTTGAACCCATATCGTAAAAAGATGCACAACCCTTTTGCCGATGATTGCTTACCTTCCGTGAAAAGGTTGGAAATCGTAAAAAAAGTGCACATCCTTATAAAAGCCCCGCCGTCCGCTGATTCTTGCAGCGAGCGACGGGGCTTTTCGTTTTACCAACCGGCAGCGTCCGGAAATCAAAGTAGCGTTTTACTTGCCGTGTGGCAATTGCCGCACAGCTTGAGGAACCAAAGACAGGATTGGATATCCCTGCTCCGGTATACAGGCCGGAGGAAATACTCCGGAAGAACTTTACCATGGAGTTTGCCAGTGATACGAGCCGGCAAATGCATAGATTCGATTGTTTATTTTTCTCAAAATACATCTTCTCGTAGATATTTATAGTTAGACTCTTCTCTGCAATTAATTAAAATAAGGATAGTTGACATACCTAATACTTCTAGGTATAATTCATATCATACATAGAAGTATTAGGTATAGCGAGGGGGATTGAATGAACGTATCTAAAGATTTGATAGCCGCCTCTGCGACCCCTCTCATTTTGGCCATTCTCAAGGAAAATGACAGTTATGGCTATGCGATTATCAAGCGCGTAAAAGAAATGTCTGAGAATCAACTCATTTGGACGGAAGGTATGTTGTATCCGGTACTGCATCGTCTGGAAAAACAGCAGTTAATAGAATCTTACTGGCATAAATCGAAGGCAGGACGGCAGCGTAAATATTACAGGATAAAAGAGAGTGGGTTAACCGAGTTGGAACTGCAGAAAAAACAGTGGGAAATCGTTCATAATGCTCTTGCCAGGACCTGGAATGAAGAAAGTAATTCGTAAGGAGGATTAAAATGTTTGATTTGGAGACACAGATTCATTCGTGGAGCGACCATCTAAGAGCCCATGGTAATTTCAGTGATGATAATATTCATGAATTGGAGAATCACTTGCGGGACGAAATCGAAGACTTAATGGCAGCCGGACTCACGCCGGATGAATCATTTTTAATTAGTGTCAAACGTTTAGGAAATGTCGATGCGATCTCACATGAGTTTGCCAAAGTCAATACCGAGAACCTTTGGCGACATTTGCTCATAGAGCCGATGGATTCACAGGCAAAGCAGCGTAACCGGCGCGATATTGCCCTGGTGGTGATCTTTGCCTTGCTGGCGGGTACACTATTCAAAATTCCCGAACTGTTTGGTTTTGATTTTCAGGATCCAAACGCTGAAAGATTCTATTTGAATAACCTAAGTTTTTTTATTTTGCCTTTTATAGCGGCATTTTTCTTAATCAAGAGGAAGGCAGAGCTAAAAACATGGATAGTGTTACTGGGGATTTTTATCCTGGCAGCACTGATTATCAATATATACCCGTCATTTGCTCCGCATCATACGGATTATCTGACCAGCTTTCATCTTCCTTTGTTTTTGTGGCTGGTTGTCGGAGCAGCTTATATCGGCAGGGAGTGGCGAGGCAGCCAGGGCAGAATGAATTTTATACGCTTCACTGGTGAAGCCTTTATATATGGTGTACTCGTATGGGCAGGTGTAATGGTGTTAGGCGTATTCACGCAAGTTATTTTTGCAGCCATCGGAATTTACGTGGGCAAATTTCTTGAAGAGTATTTACTGTTTTATGGAGGCTGTGCCGCTGCTATGATAACTGTTTATTTAGTAGAGGCCAAGAAAAGTGTGGTGGAGAACTTTGCGCCCATTTTGGCCAAAATATTCAGTCCGCTCTTCCTAATCATTATGGCTGCTTTCTTAATTGTTATGATTGTTACCGGTAATAGTCCGTTTATGGAAAGAGATTTCCTCATTGCATTTGATTTTATGCTGGCTTTAGTACTGGGATTGGTCTTATATGTCATTTCAGCGAGAGATATTCGCCAGCCGGCCAACCTGTTTGATTACTTGAATCTGGCCCTGATCCTGACGGCGCTGGTTATCGATGGGGTTGCTTTATCGGCCATAATTTTCCGTTTGTCCGCCTTTGGCATTACCCCCAATAAGCTGGCCGCGCTGGGGGAGAATTTGGCCTTGCTGGGCAACCTGGCCGGACTTGCCCTGTTATATATCGGGTATTTCAAGAAGAAATTCGATTTCACTAAGCTAATAAAATGGCAGACAGATTATCTCTATGTTTATTTCATTTGGACAGCAATTGTAGCATTCATGTTTCCGATTATTTTTAAGTTTAATTAATCTCTTACCCAGGCCTCAGTCGAAAAACGATGTTAGGGTTTTCTTATGCCGGCAATACAAAAATCAAACTGGAACCGAGCCAACTCCAGCCGTTCAGGCTTACGAGTGTGACAAACCTCAAGAGGCCTGTCCAAGAAACGAATCCGTATTCGTTTCTTGGACAGGCTTGGGTGGATGCTAAAAGTAAGGAACTGGAAAACTCAGTGAAAGTGTACAACAGAGCGAACCGTGCAAGGGGCTTGAACGGGTCGTAAAGGAAACGTGCCGGCGGCACGTTTTTAGGCCCCGGCCTGATAGCAAGCAAAACGGGCGGGCGATTCTCTTTTCATCCACCATTAAGATCGTTAAGAAAGTAAGCGCTAGCTCAGCACGATATGAAGCTTAACATTATTAAGAGAATAGGGTGACAAACAGGCTGTGTATTCGGTATGAGGAGTAGCTATTATTTTCTATAAATTTAAGATAGTATAAATATTATAGATTAAATGTTGACCGGAACATATGTTCTAATATATTATTATATTGATATTGCAACATGGCAAGGAGCAAGGAACGATGAACCAACCATTGATATCGAAACTAAATACTTGGGAACGGAAGGAGAAGGAAATTTCAGCGCTTTTAATTTCTGCCTTGAATTCTTTATCCATAGAAAATTATAAG
>DATMXV010000252.1:0-3257 GCA_035561335.1 Desulfitobacteriaceae bacterium | reverse complement strand
TTGTATCAGACCAATTTAATCAGCGATTAAATTTACCGGCAGGAATTCACTTTGAAGAACAGAATAGATATCAATAAAAATCATATTGTCAGGAGGCGGCGATGAACGTTATTGACATTTTGATTCTGGTATTAATCGTATTTGGGGCATTACAGGGTTACCATAAAGGCTTAATTAACGGTTTAGCCCAATTTGCCGGGATTATTATCGGATTCTTTGTGGCTTCATTGGAATATCTGAATGTCCTGAAATGGCTTGAACAGCTTTTTCCTTTGCATAGCTGGCTGGAACCGGTAATTAATAAACTGATCCTGCCGTCTTTACAGTCCCAAACCGGGGCGATAACGCAACAGAGTTTGGCCCAGCTCCTGGCGATGTTACCTGCTGGTTTGCGGGATGCCCTTGTTTCCGGCAAGATAATTGAGGGGCCTGCGCCAACAGTGGCTAATGGTTATCTTGAACAGGCAGCGCAAAATATATCCGCTTATCTCACCGACAGGATTTTAGCTCTTTTGGCTTTTGTTTTGGTTTTTTTCGTAATAGTGATTATTGTGCAAATTATCATAACTATTTTATTTGCCCCCTTTAGAATTTTCGATGGTACTATTAATCGGGGAGGCGGTTTATTGTTTGGCGGATTATATGCTTTTCTTTCCCTGGCCGTTATCAGCGGGATATTTTTACCGCTATTTAAGCTGGACACCCAGAATTCAGGGCTAATGCTGATTCAACAATCTTATTTTCTGCCATATCTCCTCCAGACCTTCCAACTGCTTAGTGAGTTTTTTTCACTTCAGCTAGAAGAAGCTACATTAAATGTTCTGAAAAGTTTTTCCTCCTGATTTTCCCGGGCTTTGCGACCTTAACGAAAATTTGTTAAGATACTAAAAGAAATTGAATTTCTTGCAAGGGTATTTTGAAAGGGATATTGATGAATAATTGGTTATTTGTCTGGCTGGCAGGGTTAAATTGGCTGGAAATTGGCCGAGGGATATTGGATAGTTTACTATATATTTTAGAGGTCTTAATCATTGCCCGCCTGGTTTACGCTCTAATCGTATTTTTATTGAAACGGGCTTTCAAACGCCGGGGTAAATTGTTTTTAAACAATCGCAAGTTTGATACCCTGTTCCCGCTTTTGCGCAGTATCGCTTTTTATGTTATTACTTTTTCAGTCTTAATAAGTATCTTGAAAAAAATTTTTAACTTTGATACCGGAACATTGTTGGCTTCGGCCAGTGTGTTAGGTGTGGCCCTGGGTTTTGGTTCGCAAAGTTTGGTAAAGGATATAATCGGCGGCTTTTTTATTTTATTTGAAGATCAATTTTCTGTGGGTGAATACGTGAAGGTGGGCGAATTTTCCGGGATTGTCGAGGAGGTTGGCTTGAGGGCCACCCGTTTGCGTGATTGGGGCGGCGAGCTGCATATTATACCCAATGGTTATATTAATGCCGCCACTAATTTTAACCGGGGCAAGATGCGAGCTTTGGTGGACATCCATGTTCCTTATGATGAAGATCTGGACCGGGCCATGGAGGTAATGCATGCGGTCTGTGAGGATGTCAGCCGGGAATATGCTGAGAAGCTGGTTGAACCGCCAACTGTTCAGGGAATAATTCAATTTGGCGAACAGCATGCTCTTTTACGGGTTATTGCCTATACAAAACCGAATGATCAATGGGAACTGGAACGTGAGTTAAGACGAAGAATCCATAAAGCTTTTCTGACTGAGGGGATTCGCATCCCCCAATCTCAGAACTTTATTGTTACAGATTCAACCCTAAGCGGCAAAAATAATTGATTTCAGTGCTGGTGGCACACTGGCCCCTAAGGAGGTCCCAAAGATGGTACAGTTAAATGTGGGAGACCTTGTGCGTTTGCGCAAACCTCATCCCTGTGGAAATACTGATTGGAAAATAATGCGGACCGGGATGGATTTTCGCATTCAATGTCTAGGCTGCCAACATCAAGCCTGGATTTCACGGGTAAAACTGGAACGGCAAATCAAGGAAATACTGCAGAGAAGCGGTGATCAATAAAAAATTTCAGTTCTTTTTTTATATAAAAAAAATATTTAAAATCTTTGATTCATGAAGCTTTATTCCGCAGTTTATGAATCAGGGTTTAAAGAGCGGAGGCAAATAATGACCTTACATGCAGGAATTATCGGTTTGCCTAATATAGGGAAATCGACTTTGTTTAATGCGATTACCCAGGTAGGCGCAGATGCCGCCAATTATCCTTTTTGTACAATTGATCCCAATGTAGGGATGGTTCAGGTCCCGGACGCCCGTTTGCAGGTTTTAGCTGAGATGGTTAACCCCGGACGGATTGTTCCCGCAACAGTAGAATTTGTTGATATCGCCGGCTTGGTCAAGGGAGCCAGCAAAGGGGAAGGACTGGGCAACAAGTTCCTGGCCCATATCCGGGAGGTTGACGCCCTTATCCATGTTGTCCGTTGTTTTGAGGATACCAATGTTATCCATGTCGAGGGCCTGATTGATCCCCAAAGGGATATTGAAATAATTCAATTGGAATTAATCCTGGCTGACCTGGAAAGTGTGGAAAAAAGACTGGAAAAAAGCGTAAAACTTCTGAAATCCGGCGATAAAAAAGCCATATTGGAAGTTGAACTTCTGCAGCGCTTGAGAAAGGCCTTTGATGAGGGTCAAGGAGCCCGGACACTTTCTTTCACTGAAGAAGAACAGGATATTTTAAAAAGTTTGCCCTTGCTGACTTTAAAGCCTGTATTATATGTTGCTAATGTAAGTGAGGAAGAGGCGGCAAATTCGGACAGTAACAGCAACGTGCAGACGGTCCGGAAAATTGCTGAGGCTGAAGAATCCCAGGTTGTGGTTATCTGCGCCAGGATTGAAGCAGAAATAGCCGAACTGGAGGAGGAGGAAAAGGCCCTTTTCCTGACTGATCTGGGATTAAGCGAATCAGGACTTGACCGCTTGATCAGGGCAGCCTTTGATCTTTTAGGTTTAATGACCTTTTTTACAGCCGGTCCCATGGAGGTAAAAGCCTGGACGATTCGTAAAGGAACCAAAGCGCCCCAGGCGGCCGGAGTTATCCATACTGATTTCGAACGCGGGTTTATCAGGGCTGAAGTTGTGGCCTATGATGATTTTGTGCGTTATTCCGGTTTCAATGGCGCCAAAGAAAAAGGTCTGGTGCGTTTGGAAGGTAAAGAATATCCGGTTGCCGATGGGGATATAATTCATTTTCGCTTTAATGTCTAAGCGGAATAATAT
>DATMXV010000251.1:0-7144 GCA_035561335.1 Desulfitobacteriaceae bacterium | reverse complement strand
GGTGAACGTACATTTGAATCTCCCGGAGTAGGATATCTTTTCAGAGTAATATGATGAAGTGCAAAAAGTAAGATTTTATAATAGTTTAAGGAGATGATATATTATGCCTATCAAAATTCCTAACGACCTTCCGGCTGTAAGGATTTTAAATAATGAAAATATTTTTGTGATGAATGAAGAGCGGGCTTATCATCAGGATATCCGCCCTTTAAGAATTGCAATCCTGAATCTTATGCCCCAGAAAATTGTTACTGAGACTCAAATACTGAGGTTGCTGTCAAATACACCGTTGCAGATTGATATTGTCTTGCTCTACCCTCAAACTTATATACCCAGGAACACATCTCAGGAGCATCTTTTTCAGTTTTACAAAACTTTTGACGAAATCAAAAAGCAAAAATTTGATGGCATGATCATAACCGGGGCGCCTACTGAACATCTGGAATTTGAGGAACTTTATTACTGGAAAGAATTTACGGAGATTATGGATTGGACCTTGTCAAATGTCTATTCTACACTCTATATTTGTGCCGGGGCCCTGGCAGGTTTATATTATCATTATAAAATACCCAAATATAAACTTCCGCAAAAAATATCCGGTGTTTTCCGGCACATCGTCTGTAAACCGAATTTTACCCTGCTGAGGGGTTTTGATGATGAATTTTTTGCTCCGCATTCCCGTTACTGTGAAGTAAAAAAGGAAGATATTGAGAAAGTAAATGGTTTGGAAGTCCTGGCGGAATCTGATGAAGCCGGAGTTTATATTGTAACCAGCAGTGATGGCCGCAAAGTATTTTTGACCGGTCATAGTGAGTATGATCCGCTTACCCTAAAGGCAGAATATGACCGTGATATTGAGAAAGGATTAAAGATTGCTGTCCCCCAAAACTATTTCCCGGACAACGATCCCACCCGGCAGCCGGTGGTTAAATGGAGAGCTCATGCCAGCCTTTTGTTTTCTAACTGGTTAAACTATGATGTGTATCAGGAAACCCCGTATGACCTGCAAAATATGTAAGGGGTTAATTCCCGGGTAATAGGTTTCTGCATATGTTGGTTATGTCAGAATAGTTTGGCATATTATTAGGGAAATGGAAAGGGTAAGAAATGAATAAAGATTATGAAAATAAAATTAAACAGCTTGTCAGCGAAATCTCCCTGAGCTATGAACAGGAGCAGTACATTGTTCCTCCTGCTTTGGGGCTTCTTCCCAACAGGGATGTGATTATTGAAATAACAAAAAAGTTAAGGCAGCTCTTATTTCCCGGCTATTTCGGGAAAAAGAACTTTGCCGAGGAAACCAAAGAATATCATGTCGGGGCACTGGTAACAGATATTTCTGCTGCCTTAAGTGAGCAGGTAGCCCTTGCTTTGAGGCATGACCCAAAGCGGCAGGGAGATTATAGCAATGATGTGCTGAGAGATAAAGCCGAGCAGATCAGTTCTGAGTTTTTGAAAAGGGTTCCGAAAATAAGAGGATTACTGGCAACAGATGTGCAGGCTGCCTTTGACGGGGACCCGGCGGCAAGCAGTCCGGATGAAATTGTTTTCTCATATCCGGGTATTTTTGCTATCAGTATCCACCGTTTGGCCCATGAGCTTTATTTGCTTGAAGTGCCCTTAATCCCGAGAATAATCAGCGAATATGCTCATAATATTACGGGAATTGATATTCATCCCGGGGCGCAGATTGGCAAATACTTTTTTATTGATCATGGTACGGGCGTGGTTATTGGCGAGACCACTGTTATCGGTGATTATGTTAAAATATATCAAGGGGTGACCTTGGGAGGCTTGTCTACCAGGGGCGGCCAGACCCTAAGGGGTATGAAGAGGCATCCGACTCTCGAAGACGGAGTTACAGTTTATGCCGGGGCTTCAATTTTTGGAGGAGAAACGGTTATTGGCAGTTCGGTGACTATTGGCAGCAGCGCCTTTATTACGAAATCAGTTCCCAGTGGAACGATGGTGAGCATAAAAAGTCCTGAATTATCCTATAAGAATCAGGAAACGCAAGAATACGTCTGGGACTGGGTTATCTAAGCAAGTGAATTTCGGAGGGGATGTCTATGAGTACAGCAGCCAAGCTGGAAAAGCTTAAGGATACTATAAAGGAAATGGGAAACCTGGTTGTTGCCTTTTCCGGAGGTGTGGATTCGTCATTTCTCCTGAAAGTAGCTCATGAAGTGCTGGGAGACAAGGTACTTGCAGTTACTGCCAGGTCTTCAACTTACCCTGAAAGGGAGTATAATGAGGCCATGGGGTTTGTGGCCGAATATAGAATTCCCTCCAAGGTAATTATTTCGGAAGAGCTTGAGGTAGAAGGTTTTACAGACAATCCTCTTAACAGATGCTATTTATGCAAACACGAATTGTTTAATAAAATGAAACAGCTTGCCATAAGGGAAGGCTATAATTATATAGCCGAAGGCTCGAATCAGGATGACCTTGGGGATTACCGTCCCGGACTCCAGGCGGTAGCAGAGCTTGGGATTGTAAGCCCGTTAAGGGACGCCGGCTTAACAAAGGCTGAAATCAGGCTGCTCTCGAAGGAACTGGGACTTAAAACCTGGGATAAACCGGCTTTTGCCTGCCTTTCCTCAAGATTTCCCTATGGTGAGAAAATAACAACAGAAAAGCTGCAAATGGTGGATAAGGCAGAGCAGTTTCTGATTGATCTGGGATTCAGGCAGATCCGGGTAAGACATCACGGCAGTGTGGCCAGAATTGAAGTGGATGAGCCGGATTTTGACAGATTTTTTATTGATAAAGAAATCAGAAGCTCAATATATTTAAAGTTTAAGGAACTTGGGTTTATCCATGTCGCCCTTGATTTAAAAGGATATAGGACCGGGAGTATGAATGAAGGGTTTATTTAGAAAATATAAAGGTGGATTATATGCTTCATGAATTTTCCAGAACAGAATTGTTAATCGGCAAAGAGGCTGTCGATAAGCTTAAAAACTCTAAAGTCGCAGTTTTTGGCATAGGGGGAGTTGGGTCATATGCTGTGGAAGGGCTTGTCAGAGCGGGGGTTGGAAAGCTTGTCTTAGTGGATGATGATTGCATTTGCCTGACCAATCTCAACAGGCAGCTTCATGCTACCAGAAAAACAGTTGGTAAACCTAAGGTGGAGGTTATGAAGGAACGCATTCTGGAGATTAATCCTAATGCTCAGGTAGAATGTCATCAGCGCTTTTATCTGCCGGGGCTTGCAGATGAACTGCTAAGTAATGATTATGATTATATAATTGATGCTATCGATACAATAACAGCAAAAATTGATCTCGTAGTTTCGGCCGGGAATTTCGGGATCCCAATAATCAGCTGCTTGGGGGTAGGCAATAAATTATCAGCTACCAGTTTGGAGGTTGCCGATATTTATTCTACTTCTATTTGTCCTTTAGCCAAGGTATTACGCAAGGAACTGAAAAAACGGGAGATTGATTCTCTTAAAGTGTTGTATTCCAGGGAGGTTCCGATTAAACCAAGAGAATCAGAGGGATCAAGTTGTAAAAGCGGTTGTATTTGCCCCAAAGGGACTACGCGCACATGTACGATCCGGCATCAGATTCCGGGGAGTATTTCCTTTGTACCGTCTGTAGCCGGTCTGATTATTGCCGGTGAGGTAATAATGGATCTAATAAAGTAAAGTGTTTATTTTATTGAAAGGATTGATTTGGGTTTGCTGGAAAATGAACTGCTGAGGTATTCAAGACAAATCATTCTTGGCGGTATTGGTTATGAAGGACAAAAAAAACTGAAACAGGCCAGAATACTGGTAGCCGGAGCAGGAGGACTGGGTTCTCCCGCTTTAACCTACTTGGCTGCCGCCGGAGTTGGCACTTTAGGGGTTGCGGACTTTGACACTGTCGCTCTTTCCAACTTAAACAGACAGATTCTTCATTTTACCGGAGACGTAGGCAGAAGAAAAACTGATTCGGCAATTGACAAGCTCAGAAGTATTAACCCGGAGGTCAATCTAATCAAGCATCAAACCAGGATCAATCAAGATAATGTTGAAGAGATTGTCGGGGCATATGATGTAATAGTTGATGCTACAGATAATTTTCCAATCCGCTACTTGTTAAGTGACTGCTGCTATTTTCTGGGCAAGCCGGTTATAGAAGGGGCTGCTACCGGTTATGATGGAATACTGATGACTATAATCCCGGGGAAAACGCCCTGCTACAGGTGTTTATATCCGATGCCGCCCGCAGACGGCGTTCTGCCAACCTGCAGTGATACAGGTATTTTGGGAATGGTGACAGGAATAATCGGCTCTGTGCAGGCCCTGGAAGCTGTTAAAATAATTCTGGGACTCGGCGAAACTGTTTCCGGGAGAATTCTGACATTTGACGCTCTAACTACCACGTTCAGAGAAGTAAATTGGAACCGCAGGGACCAGTGCCCGTTATGCGGTAAAAATCCTTCAATTAAAGAATTGGTGCAATATGAGGTAAAATGCCAAACAAAGGTACAATAGGAGGGCCGCAAATTCATGAAACTTATTATTAACGGCAAAGAAACAGAAATTAATAAAACAGTTACCATAAATGATTTGGTTCGGGAAAAAGGCTTAAACCCATTGTTAGTTGTTGTTGAACATAATTATAAAATACCTGAAAGAAAATCCTGGGAAACGACTACGCTTAAAGATGGTGATAAACTCGAAATCCTTAAATTTGTCGGCGGGGGATAAATGTTCAAATCCTTATCATCTCTTTCGTTAGGAAGGGATGTTATTTATTTTGAGGGCCAACTAGTTGACTTTCTTTAAAACTCCATTGACAAAAGCACAAAGAGGAATTAAACTAAAATATAACTAAACATATATAAATAGTATGATATAGAAAGAAATATTTTGGAATTTAGAATAAGGAAGTGAATTGATGGTTTATAAAGTTGCAGTAGCCAGTACGGACGGGAAATTTGTTAATGAACATTTCGGCAGGGCAACCCAATTTTTAATTTTTGAAGTTGACCAGGGGCAATTCCGTTTCAGGGAGTTAGTAAAAACCGGGCCTTACTGCAACCAGGGTGAACATGATGATCATAAATTGCGGACAGTGACTGAAATCCTTCAGGGATGCAGGGCCGTGTTGGTAAGTCAGATTGGGAACGCGGCAGCGGAAGTTTTAAAAGAACAGGGGATAGTACCTTTTGAGATACGCGATTTTATTGAAGATGCCATCCCCAAGTTGATAACATATTATGACAAATTTCAAGAATGAATTAAGGGGCGAAATTTATGAAGATATCTTCAAAGGGAAGATACGGTTTAAGATCAATGGTTGATTTAGCAGCTTGCGGGACGGAAGAGCACGTTTCCTTAGGCATTATCGCTGCCAGACAGAATATTTCGGAAAATTATTTAGAACAGGTGTTCTCAATTTTGCGTAAGGCTGGTCTGGTAAAAAGCGTTAAAGGCGCTCAGGGCGGGTATATACTGGCAAGACAACCTTCAAAGATCAAAGTAGGTGATATTTTACGGGCGCTTGAAGGAAGCCTTGACATTGTCGACAATGCCGAGGAGGATAACGCTTATCCTGTCAGTATCCAAAACTGTATTAAGGCGAATGTCTGGGATAAAATCAATGAAAGCATTAATCAGGTTGTTGATACAATAACCCTGCAGGACCTGGCGAATGAGTATCAGAAAATGAATCAGGGAAACGCTGTGATGTATTATATTTGATAACCTGAACTTAACAGGCTAAAAAAAATTGCAATATGAAAAAAATTCAGAGGAGTGGTTTTAGTGAGCGAGAGAAAATTTAAATTTGACACTTTACAGGTCCATGCAGGACAAAATCCCGATCCGACCACCGGTTCGCGGGCGGTGCCAATTTACCAGACGACATCTTACGTATTCAATAATGCTGATCATGCGGCCAATCTTTTTGCCTTAAAAGAATTCGGGAATATTTATACCAGAATTATGAACCCGACCAATGATGTTTTTGAACAAAGAATTGCTGCTTTGGAAGGCGGTGTCGGAGGACTGGCCGTAGCATCAGGCTCGGCGGCCATCACCTATTCCATCCTGAATATTGCCGGGGCCGGAGATGAAATTGTTTCGGCCAGTACCCTTTATGGCGGTACATATAATCTTTTTGCTATCACTCTCCCCAAATTAGGGGTTAAGACAATATTTGTCGATCCCGATGATCCGGAAAATTTCCGCCGGGCCATCAATGAGAAGACTAAGGCTGTGTTTATCGAAACCATTGGTAATCCGGGTACGAATATTATTGACATTGAGGCAGTGGCCCAAATAGCCCATGAAAACGGACTGCCGCTGCTTATAGACAACACCTTTGGCACGCCGTATCTGATCAGACCGATTGAATACGGCGCGGATATTGTTGTGCATTCAGCCACCAAGTTTATCGGCGGTCATGGGACTTCGATCGGGGGTGTTATTGTTGATTCCGGTAAATTTGACTGGGCCGCCAGCGGGAAGTTTCCCGGACTGACCGAGCCTGACCCGAGCTATCATGGTCTGAGATATGTGGAAGCGCTGGGACCGCTGGCCTATATCATTAAAGCCAGAGTTCAGTTATTAAGGGATACAGGAGCAGCCCTGAGCCCGTTTAATGCGTTTCTTTTCCTTCAGGGCCTGGAAACCCTCTCACTTCGCGTGGAAAAGCATGTTGCCAATGCGAAAAAAGTAGCTGAATTCCTGAATAATCACCCGAAAGTTGCCTGGGTAAACTATCCCTCGCTGGCCGGCAATAAATACTATGAACTGGCGGAGAAATATCTTCCCAAAGGCGCCGGATCAATCTTTACGTTTGGCATTAAAAACGCTACGGTGGAAACCGGCAAGACCTTTATTGACAGTCTGGAATTGTTCTCCTTGCTGGCGAATGTCGCTGATGCCAAGTCGTTAGTGATTCATCCGGCCAGTACTACCCATTCGCAGTTATCCGGGGAGGATTTGAAGGCATCAGGTGCGACACCGGATTTGATAAGGCTTTCAATTGGCATTGAAGATGTGGACGATTTGATCTATGATCTGGACCAGGCTTTTAAGAAAATATAAGAAAAACGGAAAAACTATATTTTACTGACTTTTAACAATAAATCAATCAGGTCTTTACAGTAATGGATTATTATTATAATACACTTTCGCCAATCA
>DATMXV010000250.1:0-5523 GCA_035561335.1 Desulfitobacteriaceae bacterium | reverse complement strand
ATCATAATATGTACGTAATAATGATCCGGTATAATACTAAAGATGATCCATATCCTTCTGCGGCTGAAGTTCGAAGCCGTTAGTACCGGAGTAGCGGGTATTTAAAGAAAAGTTCAACAGGAAACAAAAGGAGAAAATATGAAAGCCGATTTGCATTGTCATTCCAGAATTTCTGACGGCTCAATGAAAATATCAGACCTTGTAGCCCTCGCCAAAAAAAATGGGATTGAGGCCTTAGCCATTAGTGACCATGATACCGTAGACGGACATAGAGAAGCGGAAAATGCCGGCAAGGAATATGGCATTAATATTATCTCTGCGATTGAAATTTCTGCTTACGACTATAATAGAGACCGGAAAGCCCATGTATTAGGTTATTTAATGGATAAGCCCCAGCAGGTAGGAAATGTCTGCCAGTCCATGCTCCTGAAAAGACAGGAAACGTCTAAACATATGGTAGAAAAGCTTATTAAGGCCGGCTACTCAATTACCTGGGACTTAGTGAAAAAAATTGCTGCCGGCAGTACGAATGTCTACAAGCAGCATATTATGCAAACCTTAATAGAACTGGGTTATTCCTCAGCCTCTAAAGAGGACTTATACAAGAAACTTTTTGCTAAACCTGATAACGGAAATCCAGGGGGAATCGCCTATCAAGAGATAACATACATTGATGTTTTTGAGGCAGTTCAAGAGATTAAACAAGCAGGGGGAATCGCCATACTTGCTCATCCCTTCGGGTACGAAAATATGGAACTGATACCGGAACTCGTAGATGTTGGCCTGGATGGGCTGGAAGCGTGGCATCCCAGTCATAATGAGGCGGGTGTAAAGCTAATTTTATCCGAAGCTGAAAAATACGGATTAATATTAACCGGCGGCTCAGATTATCATGGAGAGTACGAGATTAAGCCAAATCTCCTCGGCTGCTGCCATACCCCTGAAAAGTGGCTCCAGCGGCTTTATGATTGCAAGAAGACGGGGTGAGGAATAAATGAGTGATAGGTTTGTTGGTAAAGAACCCTGTATCTACGAGAACTGTCACCTGCACAATACTGAGTTGGGTGAATACACGGAAATCGGGAGCTATAACTATTTGGAAAATGTCCGGCTTGATGATTTTTCCTACACAAAGGAGTTTTGTATCTTGCAGAATGCCGAAATCGGCAAGTTTTCCAACATTGCGGCTATGGTTAGAATTGGGCCTACCGATCATCCAGTGAACAGGCCGACCTTACACCATTTTACCTACCGCCGGGTGATGTATGGCTTTGCTGAAACGGATGATGAGGAATTCTTTCGCTGGCGGGCAGAACGAAAAATTTGTATCGGCCACGATACCTGGATTGGTCACGGAGCTATCATTATGCCCGGGGTCAAGGTTGGCAACGGTGCAGTCGTGGGCAGCGGCGCGGTGGTTACTAAAGATGTTGAACCCTATACGATCGTTGTCGGAGTGCCGGCTGTCCCGCTTAAGAAAAGATTCACTGAAGAGAATATTAATCAGATGGAGAAGATCAAATGGTGGGACTGGTCCCATGAGATGATCAAGAAAAGGCTTAAGGACTTTTACCTGTCAATCGATGATTTTGTTAACAAGTATAATAAGCAGGTGATTAAATGAAAATGCTGGTTGATTTACACACCCATACGGTTACAAGCGGTCATGCTTACAGCACCATTACTGAAAATGCTCTGGCAGCCTCAGGCAAAGGAATTAAATTACTGGGAATGACGGACCACGGACCCAGTATGCCCGGCGCCCCTCATCTTTACCATTTTGGCAACTTTTCAATTATTCCTGATGAAATATCCGGGGTCAAGATATTACCGGGAGTTGAAGCAAATATCATCAACCATGAGGGAAAATTGGATATTCCTTTTCCTTATTTGGCTCAGATGAAACTTGTGCTGGCCGGACTTCATATTGGTTGTTACCCTGGAGGAACGTCTGAACAAAACACCCACGCCTATCTTAAAGCTATGGAAAATCCATATACAGATATGATGGTTCATCCGGGACGGCCGGACTTCCAGCTGGACCTTGAGCAAGTTGCCTACACATCTGCCAAACTGAATGTCCCTGTCGAGATTAATGACAGTACATTGGCAACGAAAGCAGAAAAAGATGCAGCAAGAAAAAACTGCAGTTACTTTGCACGTTACATGGCAAAATACAAAAGCCCCGTTATTTTGGGAAGTGATGCTCATTTTTGGAACCGGGTCGGTGAGTTTAGTCAAACCCTTGATTTAATTCATGAGGTTGGGATTACGGAGTATCAGATTCTAAATACTTCACCTGACCGTGTGCTGGATTATTTGGCAACACGTCGTAAACACCGCTCAAGACTGGCCCAGGTATCGTAAAATATCGCTTAAGCCGGCCAAAACTGCTTGCCATTTCTGGTAAAGGAGGTGAATCCAATGAATGTGGTATTGCATTTGGAATTGTCCCAGATTATTCGGAAAGCTGTGGAAAAAGAATTGGACATCAAAATTGATGCCTTAAGCTTTATGTACGGAAATATCAAACCGGATATCAGACCCACATCTGTTTCTCACTATAAGCACACGGCAATGGAGTTCGTCCAAGATGAAATTGAGAAACTCGCTTCCCTCAGATTCAATAAATCAAAAAGATGGAAGAAACAGTTTTCCGAAAGGATGGGTATAATCACTCATTATCTTTCGGATTTTTTTTGTTATGCCCATTCTCAATTCTTCCAGAATGAAATTAAGTCGCATTTTCTCTATGAACTCCGGCAATTATACTATTTTAAGAAAAACCAAAAGGTAGTTACCGACTTATATAATCATCTAATTTCTTCATTATCGGCAAATTCCATAAACAGTTGCATAGAGGCAGCACATGAAAGATATACAAACATTATTAATGACAACCGGTTTCCTTATGAATGGGATACAGTAAACGCCGTCGGTATTTGCGTCTTAATCTGTATTCACATCACCTCGATCTGTCTTGAAAACCAGCTCAAAATTGCAGTATAGGGGGTATTTGATGAGAATAGCTTATTTTACTGATACTTACCTTCCTCAAATAAACGGAGTTAGCAATACGCTGGAAAAGTTGGGAAATTATCTTTCAAACAAGGATATTAACCATATGTTTTTTGCTCCGGATTATAATGAAAAAGTTATTAACCCCACTAAATCTCCCCTGGCCAGATTTAAAAGTATTAGTCTACCCTTTTATCCCGAGTGCAGGCTTTCTCTGCCTCTATATGCAAAGCTCTGCCGTCTGGCCGACAAGTTCAAGCCGGATATTATTCATCTTACAGATCCTTTTGGGATAGGCTTGGCCGGATTGAGATATGCAAGGGAAAGAGGGATCCCTGTCGTTTCTTCTTTTCATACTAATTTTGATGTTTATCTTAAGTATTATAACCTGTGGTATCTGGAGGAAATTATCTGGGGGTTTTTTAAATGGTTCCACGGATTCAGCAAGCTTAATTTCTGTCCTTCACAAGATACAATGCAGGTTCTGAAAAGCAAAGGAATAGATAACCTGCGGATCTGGTCAAGGGGCATCGATATAGCCAAATTTAATCCCAACCTGAGAAACCTGGACATCAGATACCGTCTTGGTGCGGAAAATAAACTGATTTTTCTTTATGTCGGCAGGATGGCAGCCGAAAAAGACCTTGATATTTTAATGGAAAGCATAGATGTTGTTAACTCCGACTATGCTGATAAGGTTCAGTTTGTCTTTGTAGGTGACGGTCCTTATGCCAAGTCTGTCAAGGAATGTCCCCACGATAATGTAGTTTTTACCGGGTATCTTAAAGGCCGGGAATTATCTGAAATATATGCATCCTCTGATGTGTTCGTTTTCCCTTCCAGCACTGAAACTTTCGGAAATGTTGTCCTGGAGGCTATGGCTTCCGGATTGCCGGTGATTACCGTAAATTCAGGCGGTGTCAAGGAAAGTGTAGTTAATGAATACAACGGTTTGATGTGTATTCCACGTGATAGCGGCAGCTTTACTAAAGCTATTGTCAGGTTAATTGAAGATAAAAAACTAAAAGAAACCCTATCGGCAAACGCGAGGGAGTATTCGACAACAAAATCCTGGAACAGGATTTTTGATCAACTGCTTTTTGATTATTACTCGGTCCTCGAAAAAGGTTCCGGTCAATTGTCAATAACAGCTTAAAGGGGGATTCCAATGAAAGTATCAATAATCGGGGGCACTGGTTATGTGGGACTGATCACCGGGCTCGGACTAGCTGTACACGGTAATGACGTTATCTGTATGGATACCGACAATGAAAAAATCGAAACATTAAATAATGGGGAGCTTCCGGTCTATGAAGAAGGGCTTACTGAACTGTTCAAAGAAGCTACAGACAAAAATAAAGTCATCTTCACCAACTGTCTAAAAATAGCTGTAAAGAAATCCGAGATAATCATTATTACTGTTGGAACTCCTGAAAGTAAAAACGGAGAAACAGATATGACCCAATTGGTTCAGGCTCTTAAGTTAATTGCCAATAATATGGATAGTTACAAAACCATAGTTATTAAAAGCACTGTACCTGTTGGAACTTGCGATATAGCAAGAATGATAATAAACGATAATCTGAAATACCGGTTTATATCTTTTGATGTTGTTTCAAATCCAGAATTTCTCAGAGAAGGAAATGCAGTTACTGATTTTTTAAAGCCGGAAAGAATCGTTATTGGAACAGATACTCCCGAATCCAAAATGATCATGAAAGAATTGTATAAGACTTTTGATGTACCGATGGTGCTTACGGATACCAGGAGCTCGGAAATGATTAAGTATGCCTGCAATGCTTACTTGGCTACCAGAATATCTTTCATTAATGAGATATCCGAAATCTCTGAAAAGGTAAACGCCGATATCCATGCTATACTTGAAGGGATGAAGCTGGATAAGCGTATTGGGAGTCTTTACCTTAACCCGGGTCCCGGCTTCGGCGGTCCCTGTCTTTCTAAAGATTTAACCGCTCTTATTAGCTTTGCCGGTAAGGCAAACGCCGAGTTGCCTCTGTTATCAGCTGTTATGGAAAGAAATGAACTGCAGATCAGGAACATTACCGAATATGTTATCAGTGAGCTCCAGGATATAAGAGGTAAGAAAATAGCTGTTTTAGGGTTAAGTTTCAAAGCAGGTACAAACGATACTAGGAACTCACCTGCGGTGCATTTACTGGAAAAATTATTAGATACAAAAACATGTATCCACGTTTATGATCCAGTAGTAAAACGTCTCGAAGAACCTCTTAATTCAAAAGTGACTATTTCCCGGAATATAGAGGATACCCTTAGTAACGCCGATTGTTTGATCGTTATGACCGAATGGCCTATCTTCAAAGAATTAGACCTGGAGATGGTTATTAATTTAATGAGAACACCTTTAATCATTGATACTAGAAATATTTTTTCCTCCCGCAAAGCAAACCACCTTGGTTTTAGATACAAAGGTATAGGAATTGCAAACAGAAGAAATAGCAATATAAGACGTAGTCTGGAAAATAT
>DATMXV010000249.1:0-5340 GCA_035561335.1 Desulfitobacteriaceae bacterium | reverse complement strand
ATATATAAGAGACTTCACTTACATTAATTAATTCTTGTTTTTCCCTGGTCGATTTGCCAATCTCAGATACCCTATGTAATTTATCCATTATATCTGCCATGATTAGGTCCCCTTTTTAAGAAATAGCTTTGATTTAGGTTTTTCAAACCCCAGTCCTATTATTCATTAATTATTAATATTAACTGGGAAATAAAAAAGCAAGCTGTAATAAACTAAACAATTTATTTGCTATGGCTCATTAAGATGTACTTTCCATATAATAATTAAAGAATAAAGAACTTTTTGGCTAATCTCTGGTTTTGAAGCTGTTTACAAAAAGACAAATGTGTTTTCACAGGTTTGTGAGATTATTCTTGAGAGGATTATAACCCTATGGATAATAAAGAACAGCCTTTGAACCTTGACGACATTACTTTCCCGTCGGCGCCTTGGCATTTGAAAGGAAGAATGTTTCAAAGTATAAGCCTGATCGACATTAAGGCCGCGCGTCAATTTGTGCCCAAAAACATGAAAATCCTTACAGTCTCTCCGGGAAAAACTGTGGGAGGGGTCTGCCTGGCTTCTTATATGTCAAGCTCAACCCTTATTTATAACGAGTTGGCGATTATTTGTGCTTTCACTATGTACGCCAATAAGATTGGGGCCTGGATATCTCATATATATGTAGATAATCTGAGTTCGCTTAAAAGTGGTCCGGAAATGTGGGGATTGCCAAAAGAACTAGGCCGGTTTGCATGGGACGGGAATGAGGGTGATGCTATGTCCGTAATGCAGGGTGGTAACGATTTATGTTCAGTAATCTGTTCTAAGCCTATGATTCACCTGAATTTTCCAGTACTTGTTCCAACCTTTGGCTCGGTTGGAGGTGATATCCGTTGGTTCAGGGGAAAGGGGAAAATGGATCTCGGATTAGCAAGAGCAAAGATAAATATACCCCGAAATAGTCCCTTTAGTTGTTTGAATCTTGATAATCATCTAATAGCTATTGTTGCTGACCAAGTAGACATGACATATGATAATATACAGGTTATTGGATAAAAACAGGAACTTTAATAAATCGGCAGCCGACTTGAAACGTGAACCGACCGCAGTCCGAAAAGAGATTGAGTAGATATTGCCCTTGAGGAATCATTCCCTGAGGGCTTTTTACTTTAGTTTGTCCTAAAACAATTTGGCGGTTTACCTTTCGGGCCTTTTGTTTCTCCGTTTCCTTCTGATTAGGGATATAGCGCCTTTGATCAGCCCCCTAAAAAACTGGCTTACGTCATAAGAAAGCCGATCAGGAGAAATCTTTATGTTTTATTTATGTTATAAACCTTTTTCTTTACACTAATTTTATGGGCTGTGGATTTATAATAAGTCTGTGCCAGAGTAAAAAAAATAGTAGGGGGTAAGATATTGTGGAAAAAAAGATGTCTTTGTGTTACAGGAAGGGCAAGACCGGTTATAAACCTGGTTCTGTAAGGAGTGAGATAAATGGCTGATATGATTTTGGGCAGCATTGTGGCCTTAGGCCTTTTGATCTATCTTTGTTACTCACTGATGAGAGCGGAGGAATTATAATGTTAAGTTCCGATCTGACACAAATAATAGTTTATATAATTTTACTGATCGCTTTGGCCATTCCTCTTGGCCGGTATATGGCTAAGGCATACCAAGGTGAGAAAACCTTTATGGATGTAGTGATGGGACCCCCGGAAAAGTTTATTTACCGTTTGTGTGGAATTGATAAAGATAAAGAAATGAACTGGCGGGAGTATGTCCTAGCCTTTTTAGGTTTTAATTTTCTGGGGATTGTCTTCCTGTTTTTATTACTCTTATTCCAAGGTTACTTACCCCTTAATCCCCAGGGGTTTAAAGGATTGAACTGGGATTTAGCCTTTAATACGGCGGTCAGTTTTGTTACCAACACCAACTGGCAGGCCTATGGCGGTGAATCTACCATGAGCTATTTCAGCCAAATGGCCGGTTTAACAGTACAGAACTTTCTCTCGGCAGCGGCAGGACTGGCTGTAGCAGTTGCTTTGATCAGAGGACTCAGCCGCCGTGAGGCCAAATCAATCGGGAACTTCTGGGTAGATTTAACCCGTTCTACATTATGGATATTATTGCCTTTGTCCATCGTTGGAGCACTACTGCTGGTTTCCCAGGGAGTAATTCAGAATTTGTCTTCTTATCTTACAGTACCTACCCTCCAAGGAGCAGACCAGACCCTGGCAATGGGACCGGTTGCTTCCCAGGAAGCAATCAAGCTGCTAGGTACTAACGGCGGCGGTTTCTTTAATGCCAACTCTGCCCATCCCTTCGAAAATCCTACCCCCTTTAGCAATCTCCTGGAAATGTTATACCTTGTGCTTATCCCTGTAGCCTTAACCTTTTCCTTTGGTAAGATATTAAAGGATTCCCGGCAGGGTAAGGTTATTCTGGGGGCAATGTTAGGTTTATTCATATTAATGATCGGGATAACTTATAGCTCGGAAATGGCCGGTAACCCTCTGGTTGACAAGATCGGCCTGACGGGTTCCACGGTAATGGAAGGAAAGGAAGTAAGGTTTGGGGTTGTCAATTCAGCTATGTTTGCTACACTAACTACAGCGACATCCTGTGGTGCGGTTAATGCCATGCATGACAGCCTTACTCCTTTAGGAGGACTGCCACCGCTGTTGCTGATGATGCTGGGTGAAACTGTGTTTGGCGGTGTCGGTGTCGGTTTGTACAGTATGTTATTGTTTGTGATTTTAACTGTATTTATCATTGGTCTGATGGTCGGCCGGACGCCGGAATACCTTGGTAAAAAGATAGAATCTTTCGAGATAAAGATGGCCATCCTGGCCGTGCTTATTCCTTCGGCAGCCATTTTATTGGGCAGCGGTTTGGCGGCAGTTATTCCGTCGGGAACCTCATCAATCGCTAATCCCGGACCTCATGGTTTAAGCGAAATACTTTATGCTTTTTCATCTGCCTCAGGTAATAACGGCAGTGCCTTTGCCGGGCTTAGTGCCAATACTGTTTTTTACAATGTCGGACTTGGTTTGGCTATGATCATTGGCCGCTTTGGCGTTATTGTGTCGGTACTGGCTATTGCGGGAAATATGGTTGGCAAGAAAATAACCCCAGCCAGTGCAGGAACTTTTCAGACAACCGGAGGCTTGTTTTCCGGTCTCTTAGCTGGAGTGGTATTAATTGTGGGAGCTTTGACCTTTTTCCCGGCTTTAGCTCTGGGACCCATAGTTGAGCATCTGTTAATGCTGGCCGGCAAGGTCTTTTAAGGGGAGGAAGAGAACTATGAGCAGAGGGTCAAGCTTTAATCGTCCGATTTTTGTCAAGGCTGTTAAAGAATCATTTGTTAAACTAAATCCCAAAGTTTTGTGGACTAACCCGGTAATGTTGGTTGTGGAGATATTAGCCCTTTTGACCACTTATTTCATGCTAAGAGATATAGTTGCCGGACAGTTGAAAAACTTTTGGTTTGACGGACAGATTGCCGTGTGGTTATGGATTACCGTTCTTTTTGCCAACTTTGCTGAAGCCCTGGCTGAGGGGAGAGGAAAGGCTCAGGCGGAAACCCTGCGAAAAACCAGAAGTGAAACTATCGCCAAAAAAATAGTGAGTGGGAAGACAGAAAGTATCTCCGCTTCTGAACTGCGGAAGAATGATATTGTACTTGTAGAAACAGGGGATTTCATTCCTGGTGACGGAGAGGTAATAGAAGGGATAGCTTCTGTCGATGAAAGTGCGGTTACCGGTGAATCCGCTCCGGTTATCCGGGAATCAGGCGGGGACCGCAGTGCTGTAACCGGCGGGACCAGGGTGCTTTCCGACTGGTTAAAAGTGAAGATTACCGCCAATCCGGGTGAGACTTTCCTTGATCGTATGATCAGTCTGGTTGAAGGTGCTAAACGGCAAAAGACTCCTAATGAAATAGCTTTAACTATTTTATTAATCGGTTTAACCCTTGTTTTCTTACTGGTGGTGGCTACCTTGGAGCTATATGCTATTTACTCCGCGACAATAGTAGCCATTCCCGTACTGGCAGCCTTAATGGTTTGCCTGATCCCAACCACCATCGGCGGTTTGCTTAATGCCATTGGGATAGCCGGGATGGACCGCCTATTGAAACGTAATGTTCTGGCTATGTCCGGCCGGGCAGTGGAAGCCGCCGGGGATGTGGGAGTATTGCTTTTGGATAAAACCGGTACTATTACCTTAGGGAACAGGATGGCTACGGAGTTTATCCCTGCGCCGGGGGTAGCGCCGGCAGAGTTGGCAGATGCCGCCCAATTGTCTTCCCTGGCGGATGAAACTCCTGAGGGCCGCAGTGTTGTTGTCCTGGCCAAGGAGAAATATAATTTACGGGAACGTAATATCGTCAGGATGGGAGCAAAATTTGTTCCTTTCAGTGCCCTTACCCGGATGAGCGGTGTTGATTTACAGGGCCGGGAAATCCGCAAAGGAGCTCTGGATTCTATCGAAAAATACTTGCAGGAAAAAGGGGTTGAAATGGCCCCTGAATTGAAAGCAGCGGCCGAAGATATTGCTAAAAAAGGCGGTACACCTTTGGTAGTAGCCGAAGGAAATAAGGCTTTGGGGGTTATTTACCTGAAAGACATCGTTAAGGGCGGGATTAACGAGAGGTTTTCCCAGCTGCGCCAAATGGGTATTAAGACAGTGATGATTACCGGGGATAATCCCTTAACCGCAGCTGCCATAGCGGCGGAAGCCGGGGTCGATGATTTCCTGGCAGAGGCCACACCTGAAGCAAAATTGAAGTTAATCCGGGAGTACCAAGCCGAAGGCCATTTGGTGGCGATGACCGGGGACGGGACGAATGATGCTCCTGCTTTGGCCCAGTCTGATGTAGGTGTGGCGATGAACAGCGGTACTCAGGCAGCTAAAGAAGCTGGTAACATGGTGGACCTTGACAGTAATCCTACAAAATTAATTGAAATTGTAGAGATTGGAAAACAATTATTAATGACCAGAGGGTCACTGACCACTTTCAGTATTGCTAATGATGTGGCCAAGTACTTTGCCATTATCCCTGCCCTGTTTGTTGTTTCCTATCCTGAGTTGGGGATTTTAAATATCATGAGGCTGGCTACCCCTCAGAGTGCCATGCTTTCAGCGGTAATTTTTAACGCATTAATAATTATTGCTTTGGTTCCCCTGGCTTTGCGGGGAATAACCTATCATCCTTTAGGGGCCAATGTCATTCTGCAGCGCAATCTCCTTATTTATGGATTGGGCGGCCTGATTGCCCCGTTTATCGGAATAAAACTGATAGATATGATTTTAGTTTTTTTAGGTTTAAGCTAAAGCCGGAAAAAGTATAATTATTTT
>DATMXV010000248.1:0-4365 GCA_035561335.1 Desulfitobacteriaceae bacterium | reverse complement strand
AGCTTAAGATCCGTTAATGAATTTTTCAATTTCCCAAATAGCCTGGTCACTGGTCATAATAGAAAAATGATTGGCATTTTCTATGGCGGCAAACCTGCTTCCAGGTATTTTCCGGACAATCTCCTCTCCTTTTTCTCTGGTTACAACATATACTCCCGGTATCCCGGAACCTTGCTCAGCCCAGAGCATCAGAGCAGGGGTGTTAATCTTAGGAAGCAATTCTTTCATTAAATGTTTACGTTGAGCTCTTACTTCCAGTTCTCTGAGAACAAAATCCTTATTAACTTTGGAAATAACACTGCCATCACTGCGATGGGTTACACTGTGGTATAACGCTCTTTCAGTGTATGGCGACAACTCCGAAAAAAACGGCATGTTCTGCAAAAATTCAAGATATTTTTGAAAGGACGGAAATTCCCGGTTCAAACCGCCAATCAATAAATTAACAACTTCGACAGCTCCAGCCATTGGATATCCGCCATCAACAAGCACCATGTGCCCTAATCTATGCCCGTATTCAGAAGCGAAATAAACAGCTGTTACAGCACCCAGAGAGTGGCCCATCAAAGTGGCTTTCTCTAAATTGAATTTATCCATTATAGTCAAAATATCCTGACTATGTTCTTCCATTCCATATTCAACAGCCGGTGCTGCACTATCACCACAGCCGGGCAAATCATACGTGATAATTCTGCAGGAAGGGGACAATACTTCGGCAAACTTGTCCCACCAATAACAGCTGGAGGCAAAACCGTGGAGACAAATAATCGTGTTCCCGGTTCCCGGCCATTCCCGCAAATGTAATTCTTTACCATTAATGTTTAATTTTAAATCCTGATAAAGCATTAATATTGACCTCCTTCCCTACTACCGCTATACTTCAACAAAACAGCGGACATTCCTTTAAGATTTTTCAAGAATGCTCACTTTTAAAATTTTCTTTCAAGAAAACAGTTTAGTCACCAGGCAGGAATTGATAATTCAGGATTGAACTCTTAATCAAATTAATATGGGGAGCTTAACTATGGATTTAAATCATTTAGAAGAGAAAACTCGTAACTGCAATAATTGTCATTTGCGGAAAACTTGTCGAGGTGTGGTTTTTGGTGAAGGTAATCCGCTTTCACCCCTCATGCTTGTCGGTGAAGCTCCGGGACAACATGAGGATGAACAAGGCAGGCCTTTTGTGGGGAAAGCCGGCCAATTACTTGATAAAATCCTTCTGGCAGCCGGTTTTCCAAGGGAAAGTGTTTATATTACAAATATTGTCAAGTGCAGGCCCCCGGGAAATCGAACTCCGACATTGGCCGAAATGCAAACTTGCCTTCCCTGGTTACGGCAGCAATTTGCCCTCATCCGTCCCCGCTTTATTGTTCTGTTAGGGGCAGCCGCAACCCAAGGTATTTTAGGGCAGGATTTTACTATAGGTAAATGTCACGGGCAGTGGTTTACACGTAAAGACGTCCAAATCATGCCGACATATCATCCGGCTGCTGTCTTAAGAAATCCAAATCTGAAAAAATTAGTTTGGGAAGACTTCAAAGAAATAAGTTCTGCAGTCAAGGAATATTTACAATCCAATCTTGAATGAATTTTTGGCTTTTCACCAAACCTTTAGGCGGTCGCTTCATGGGCTTTCAACGATACTTGGGCCATCACGCCACAATCGCCATCACGCCACTATTGCCGTCCATGGCAGTGGCTAATCAAGACATCCGTGTCTTAACCTTGGCCGCCCGCAAAGCCTTATTTAACTCTTCCGGAGGGTGTTATTTTCAGAGTTCAGTCAAGTCTTAATTTTACTATGAATGTTAATATAAAAAACACGGCTGAGATCAGTACAATAGTTGCTCCGGTAGCTGTTCCCCAATAATAAGACAGAAATAACCCTGATAAACCGGATATAATTGCTATTAAAACTGAGTACATATGGTATTGTCTCATATTCTGAGCAATATTCCTGGCTGAAGCAGCCGGTAGAATCAATAGCGAACTGATAATTAAAATACCAACCCATTGGATGGAAATCGTAACAATAACTGCGATCATCATCGTAAAAAGATATTCATAAAAGCTGATATTAACACCTCTGCTGCCGGCTAACGCTTGATTAATACTAACAAGAAGGAGTTTATTGAAAATAACAATCCATAAAGCAATAACAACCAGGAATACAAGCCCCAGGGTAATTAAATCGGCCGTACTGATACTTAATAAATCACCAATAAGATAAACCGAATATTTACTGAATCCACCATTGCGGGAAAGGATCACGATCCCAAGTGCCACTGCCGTTGAGGAAAATACCCCGATTATGGTATCTGTCGAAGCGGTATTAGCCTTCTTGACAATTAAGATTGCCACAGAAAGCAAAATCGAAAAGAACAGCATCGACCAAACAGGATTCTTAATGCCTATAATAACCCCAATCGCTATCCCGGTCAGGGCAGAATGCCCCAAAGAGTCTGAGAAAAAAGCCATTTTGTTATTAACAATCATTGTGCCCAGAATACCGAATAAGGGTGTTACCAATAAAACACCTAAAAGGGCGTTTTTCATAAACATATAATCCGCCCATTTAAAAGGCAATAAATCAAGCAAACTATACCAAAATGACATTATTCCACGTTCTCCTCCCTCTTGGCCAATAGTTCTTTCTGCCAGCCAATACCAAAGGTATCAATTACTTTTTGATTGCTGAAAACTTCCTGAGGAGTTCCGCAACATTCAATCGTCTTGTTATTTAAAAACGCGACACGGTCAGCATACTCAAACACCAATTTAAGGTCATGAGAAATTAAAATAATTGACAAATCGTAATCCTGGCGAAGGGTCGAAACTGTTTGATAAAATAAATCCAATCCCTTTTGATCAATTCCTGAAATAGGCTCGTCCAGAAGCAAAAGATGAGGAATTGGATCAAGTGCAAGCGCCAGTAAAACTCTTTGTAATTCTCCTCCGGATAAAGCTCCCAACCGTCTGTTGAGAAGATGATCAGCCTGGACCCGGGCTAAACTTTCCCTGACATGCCGCCGTGTCCTTTGCGAGCAGGAAAACCAAACCGGTATTCCGGAACGGGCGGCCGCAAATAAATCGAGTACACTTGCCGGAGAACTGGTATCAAGTTCAAGCTTCTGGGGGACATAACCAATTAAAGGCCTCCCTGCCCCTTCATTATCAGCATCAAGGAAAATGAGTTCACCACTATGAGGAATTTCCCCCAAAACAGCTTTAAAAAGCGTACTTTTCCCGGCGCCGTTCGGACCGATTAAAGCAGTCAAATCTCCACAATGAATGTGGAGATTGACATCTTTTAATATTTCTATCCGGCTGCGGGTAACCCCAAAGTTATTTATTTTAGTACAACATAAGCCGCATGTACATCTGATACATTGTGTACTCCCGGTTATTTCATGGTGTTTCATTTTAGAGCCTCTTCCAATGATTTTAGATTATTGTCCATTATATTAATGTAAGCGTCGGCATCCATTGGCCCTGTTACAACAGGGTCAAGAGTAAATATCCTGGCGCCCGTAGCTTGGGCAATAGTATCTGCCGCTGTTGCAGAATATTGTGGTTCAGCAAAAAGTGCTTTCACTTTTAAACTTTTTACAATATCAATTGTGTCAGCCAGTTCTTTTGGATTAGGTTCAGAACCTGGCTCCCGTTCAATAACCCCGACTATCTTTAAGTCAAACTCTTTGGCAAAATAAGGAAACGCCTCATGGAATGTAATAATTTCCCGGTTTTTGATGCCGTCTAAAACTTGATGCATTTTTGCTCTTTCCGCTTCCAGCTTCCCTATATAGTCAGCAGTATTTGCTTGATATTTGGCTACATTTTCCGGGTCTAAGAGAGAAAGCTGATCCCCAATATTTCTAACCTGAATTATAGCATTGGAAATGCTTACCCACAAATGCGGATTATCCTCTTCATCACCTTCACCTTTGATCAATTGTATACCTTTGCTGGAGTCGACTATTTTTAAATCCGGCATTTGACCGGTAACCTTATCCATGAAAGATTCCATACCGGCTCCGTTAATCACAAAAATCCGGGCTTCTTCCAGATTCTTCATATCTTTTGTTGTAAGAGCGTAGTCATGCAGACATCCGGTTGTACCTGGATTAGTTAGATCGATAACTTTGACATTTGGAATGTCTTTGGCAACATTTAGAGTAAATATATATATCGGATAGAATGAGGCGGCAACAGTTAATGACTTTCCATTATTGTTCGCTGATGATCTATCCGGCGCATTGAAACTACAACCAGTTATTAATGCTAAAATTAATATGAATACAGCTGAATAATTTAGGTATTTACGAAACATAGCCCTCTCCCTTTTTGCGTATAGTTCGCATT
>DATMXV010000247.1:0-8241 GCA_035561335.1 Desulfitobacteriaceae bacterium | reverse complement strand
GGAATCCTCAATCATACCCTAACAGACAAATACCTCGAATTCCTGGGCTATGAAGATATAGCCAAAAGATACGAGGCACTGCACTTAAGCTATTGAACCGCCGTGTACGGAACCGTACGCACGGTGGTGTGAGAGGTCGGGGGCGACAAAGCCCCCTCCTACTTGATTATATTCGCAAGGCGCATTGCGTGTTTATTTAGTATAATAGATTATAAAAAATGGCGGGCTATTTCCTCTTTCTCCTCAATATTTAGCAGTCTGGGTTTGAAGAGGATTTCATTCGGCATTAATTCGATCTGTCCAAAACAACCGGACAGTTAAACCAGAAGGTGGTAATTGTAATGAGAAAAAGAAAAAGATTGTCTGCTGGAGATAAAATAATTTGATTAATAAATGATTTTACAAAGTTTTTACTTATATATAGTATATTATGTTTAAGTATGAGAAGTAGAGTAATGTGATGATTGATTAATGTTGATAGGAAAGAGGAGAATGATTTATTTAAATGTCTTTACATTCCCAAATGAGGATATGGAATTTGACTTTTTTATGACGGTAAAAAGAACGTGCTATGACTCGTTTTATCCATTTAAGGCATTAGCACGACATGGTCTTGAAAGGATTGATTTTGAACCAATTACGATTTTCTATGGAGGAAATGGTTCAGGGAAATCAACGGTATTAAATGTGATAGCAGAAAAAACTGGAATCAACCGTGATTCTATCTATAATAAATCTAGTTTTTATCCTGACTATGTCAATATGTGTGAGATGCAGCTTAAAGCTGATATACCTGAAAACAGCAGAATTATTACCAGTGATGATGTATTCGACTACATGTTGAATATCCGGAACCTTAATGAGGGAATTGACCAAAAAAGGGAAAAACTTTTTGAAGAATATTTGGATGTAAAATATTCGCATTTTCAGATGAAATCTATAGCAGATTACGAGCAACTTAAAAAGGTAAATCAGGCTAGAAGTAAGACGCAATCCCGTTTTGTGAGAAATGAATTGATTGATAATGTGCGAGAATATTCGAATGGGGAAAGTGCATTTAAATATTTTACTGAAAAAGTTGGTGAAAATGGACTTTATATATTGGACGAGCCAGAGAACAGTCTTTCTCCAAAACGTCAGATGGAACTAATGAAGTTTATCGAGGACTCTGCACGGTTTTTTGGATGTCAGTTTATTATGTCGACACACTCGCCATTTCTGCTTGCTATGCATGGAGCAAAGATATATGATCTGGATGAAAAACCTGTTGAGGTAAAAAAATGGACAGAGTTGGAAAATATACGTACATACTATGAGTTTTTTAAAAGGTGTATAAAAGATTTTTGATGTCTTTGAATTCATCGAAATGAACCTGCCGCCAAGGGGGTTCCGGCGTCAAGCGGGATCTTTCATTGGTTACACACCCTTCTGTCGGCATTTTATACTATAAACTATGCCGTTTTCCGGTGAACAAGCTGAAAATGTAAAAAATGTAACCGCCGGAGAGACTTTTTCATATAGTATACAAGCATGCCAAGCTATTGGCATGGAATAACTGAGAAGGGGCGGATGCATTTGCCAAAAGCAAGGATAAAAACACCTCGCGCCGTAATCTAAGTGGCGTGAGGTGATTAAATTTAGACTACTTTATTATGCTCAGTGGAAATTGATTTTCGTTCCTCCAGGCATGTTTGAGCCGTATTATTGGGACAGCCTTAAAATATCCAAACAATCTTTGATAAATATGGCTATCAGTAACGCAAACTATAATTTGAACAGCAATATTGCCAATACAAAAGCGAATATTTTAAAGTGCTGCTGCTTATTGCAGAGGAGGAATGATGATGGACTTACAGCATAAAACTTTTCATAACAAAGGTTGCGAAATGCACTACTGGCACAGGCCGGGTACTACGTCTGAGTATATCATTCTTCTGCACGGCGCCGGTTGCGATCACAGAATGTTTGAGCCACAGCTGCCAATTTTTGATGAACGCTATAATTTGCTGTTGTGGGACGCTCGTGGTCACGGCTTGTCACAATTGGCGCCAAATATAAAATTCAGCTTTGAAGACATGATTGATGATTTTTTCAAGCTCTGTGCTATGCATCAAATCTCCAATGTGATACTTATCGGACAATCCATGGGCGGCAATCTTGCTCAGGAAATCTTATACCACAAGCCGGAGCTGGTTTCAAAGCTGGTACTAATCAATTGCACAAGAAATACCGGCAGATTGACCGTCTTCGAAAAACTTATGCTGAATCTTGCAAAACCCGTTTTTTATCTATATCCGTGGAAGACCCTGATACGTCAGAGCGCCGATGCGTGCGGCAATACGGAAGCAGTAAAGCAATATGTTCGGGAATGTTTTGCCCGAATGAAAAAGTCTGATTTCGTTGAGGTCATGATGTCACTGACGGCATGTCTACACGAAGACGAAAAATACCGGTTTCCAACGTCGGTACTGCTCTTATGCGGCGCCGACGACAGGTCGGGTAATATTCGAAAGATTGCAGTTTCTTGGGCTGAAAGTGATCCGAACTGTGTGTTGCAAATGATCAATAATGCCGGACACAACTCTAATCAGGATAATCCGGATGCGATAAATCAAGCGATTTGCAAGTTTCTTTAGTTCTCCGGGCAAATGTGGATATAGAAAAAGGCAAGGAAAGTGCAATGAAAAATGTAAAAAACAATATAGTTGTCTTAATCGCCTTTATCATTGAGTTTTATTATCCGGATTCGATAATTAAATATAATTCAGAAACGGTGGTATTTATTGATAGAGTGGTCGCTTTGGTTGTAATCAGCTTTAGCTATCTATTTTCGGCCTGAAGTGGAAATTTTAAAAACGGGAATAACCTTAAAAAGTAAACTTGTAATTTAGCCAGAGTGGAATAAATTCTAACGAGTGTGGCGTTATGTAGCGGATGTAAAAAATAAATGACCATATGGTCATTTACAAGCGAAAAAAAATCCCCTATAATAACCATAGGATCAAAAAAGTTAGAATAATCTAACTTATGACCTGCCGGACTGAATCCGGCCAGGCAGAATGTTCACAAGGGGGGCGGGAAAATGGAACCGATGATCAGGCTTACGGACGTTGTAAAAGAATATATCATGGGTGAAATTACTATCAGAGCTGCGGACGGAATTTCTTTTGAGGTCGGGCCGGGCGAACTGGTGGTGGTTCTCGGGCCCAGCGGCGCAGGTAAAAGCACTGTGCTCAATATTTTAGGCGGTATGGACACCGCCACCTCCGGCGAGGTGCTGGTCAATGGCAAAGATATTACGCAGTTCAGCCGCAGCGAGCTTACCTTATACCGGAGAAAGTACATTGGTTTTATCTTTCAATTCTATAATCTGATGCCCAATCTTACGGCCCTGGAGAACGTGGAGATCGCGGCGCAGATCTGCGACGACCCGCTGCAAGCGGCCGCGATTCTGGAAAGCGTCGGCCTCGGGGAGCGGATGCACAATTTTCCGGCCCAGCTTTCCGGCGGCGAGCAGCAGCGCGTCTCCATCGCCAGAGCGGTGGCGAAAAATCCCACGTTGCTTTTATGCGACGAACCGACGGGCGCGCTGGACTATGTCACCGGCAAAGCGATTCTCAAGCTGCTTCACGATGTGAGCCGCAATTTTCATAAAACGGTGATGATCATTACCCACAACAGTCCCCTTGCCCAGATGGCGGATAAGGTGGTCAAAATAAAAAACGGCAGGGTGGAAGCCGTGGAAATCAACCGCAATCCTCTGCCCATCGAAAGGATTGAATGGTAATGTTAATTTTCCTGAAAAAATCCTTGCGGGACCTGAAGGAGGCCAAGGGGCAGTTCATCTCGGTCCTGGCGGTGGTGATCATCGGGGTCATGTTCTATACCGGCCTGTATTCGGCGTTGGACATCTTTTCCGGAGCGGGGCAGAAGTACTTTACGGAATACAGGCTGGCTGATTTGTGGAGTACGGTTTACCGGGCGCCGGAAGGAGTGGTCGAGCGGATCAAGGCGATTCCCGGAGTCAAAATGGCGGAGGGAAGAGTCATGCAGGATGTGCGGATCTTCATGGCGGACAGGAACGCCATGGTCAGGCTGATCTCCCTCCCCGACCAAAAACGGGCGATCGTCAACGACATCATGCTCAAAGCGGGCAGCTATTTTTCGGCCGATGCGGCCAACCAATGCCTTGTATCCGAAGACTTCTTCAAGGCCAATCATCTGGTTATCGGCCAGACCATTGAGCCCATCGTGAACGGGGAACGGGTGAAGCTTTCGATTGTGGGAACGGCCAAAGGCCCCGAATACATGTATGAAATCCGCGATGCGACGGAGGTGTTTCCCGATCATGAAAAGTTCGGCGTCATTTATGTCAAAGCATCCTATTTGCAGACCATCCTCGATTATAAAGGTTCGGTAAACGATATCAGCGTCCTCCTGGCCAAAGACGGCGACAGCAAAAAGGTCAAGGCTGAGCTGGAAAAAATTCTGGCTCCCTACGGCCTGGTAAGCACCGTCGAGAAAAAAGATCAGACCAGCTACAGCATGTTTCACTCGGATGAAACGGGACTGCAATCGATGGCGGCCATTTTTCCCATGCTGTTCTTTATCGCCTCTGCGGCCATCATCTATATTACCATGACCAGAATGATTGAAAACCAGCGGACGTTGATGGGTGTGCTCAAGGCGCTGGGTTACAGCGATTGGGACATTATGTTGCATTACCAGACTTATCCGCTGCTGGTGGGGATCCTGGGGAGCATTCTGGGGTCACTGATCGGGCTATTCTTCATTGGGAAAGGTCTGCTCGGCGTCTTCAACAGCTTTTACAATCTGCCGACGGAGAATTCGTCCGTCCAGCTGGGAATGGTAGTACCGGCTTCGCTTACAGCCTTGTTCTTCTGCGTATTCGCCGGGTATAACGCCTGCCGCAAGGAGCTGCGCCTGGTACCGGCCGAGTCCATGCGACCGAAACCGCCCGCTTCCGGCAGAAAGACGCTGCTGGAAAACCTTGGGTTCTTTTGGCAGCGCCTTAATTTCAGCTGGAAGATTATCTTCCGCAACCTGTTCCGGTATAAGCGGCGCTCGGCCATGGCCTCCGTCGGGATCATCTTTTCCATGGCGCTTTTGCTCATTGCCCTGTCCTTCCGGAGCTCCATGTCCAGTCTGATGGCCGTGCAGTATGAGGAAATCCAGAAGTTTGATCTAAAAATTAATTTTACGCAAATGATGGACGCCGATGAGCTCAGCTATATCCGAAGCCTTGCTCACGTAGAGTCTGTTGAACCGGTGCTGGAAACCGGAATGGAACTTACCCATGGCTGGAAGAAGAAAGACGTCGGCGTCCTGGCGCTGGACCGGGAAGCTAAATTATACGGCGTCTATGACCGGAAGGGGAAGGCGGCGATTCTGCCGCCGGATGGAGTCCTCCTGCCGGCCCGTATCCTGGAAACCCTGGGCCTGCATACCGGCGACCGGGTGACCCTGCGCTCTTATTATCCGGGAAAGAACGCGGACAGGGACAAAAAAATGGTGGTTGTGAAGGGCGAGACTTCGCAATTTATCGGACAGAGCGCCGTCTGCAGTATGGATTACGTCGACTATCTGCTGGATGAAGGCGCCGTGGTTAATGCGGCCCATATTAAGCTGGACGATCCGCAATCTGAAAAAGAAGTGACGGCAAAACTGAAGGATATTTTGACCATCAGTACGATCCAGTCCAAGGCGGAAGTGGTGGCCAATACCGACAAGCAGCTCCAATCCATGAACACGATCATCTTTTTCATGCTGTTCGGGGCCAGTATATTGGCCATCGCCGTGATCTACAACATTACGAATATCAATATCTTTGAACGCCGGAGAGAAATTGCCACCCTTTCGGTACTCGGCTTTACCTCCGCAGAACTAAAGAGCCTGGTCTTCAATGAGAATTTCTTTATCAGCGCCTTCGGGATGCTGATCGGCAGCCCTCTGGGACGATTTCTCGCCGGGATGGCCGTCGAAACGCAGGCTACCGAGACTATGCAGCTGCCGCTGGTGATGGAGCCGGTCAATTATTTGCTCGCCGCCGTCCTGATCATTGCCTTCACGGCAATCGCCAATTGGCTGCTCAGAAACAAAATAACCGCGATCGATATGGTCGAATCCCTGAAAAACGCTGAATAGTGAGAACCATCTGTGGGAGTTTCAAACTCACCATAGAGGGCAAGGCGAACGAATGGCGAGTTTAACGGCTCTTGATCTCGCCGCCTAAGAGGCGGAGAATCTTAGAGCCGCTTATGAGATAAGGAGGTTGGATAGAAGATGAACATCCCAACGGATCTGAAGAAAGTGAAGCACCATAAACTGAACCTGAGACTGAATAAAAAGCTGCTCTGGGTAATTGGTATCTTGCTCGTGCTGGCGGTCGGCCTGGGCTGGACTCTCTCGCAGCAGGGTACGCCGGCGGAAACAACGCTGGCGGAACGCGGCGATATCCAAAAATACGTGGAAGAGACCGGCGAAGTGAAGTGCAGCGACTCCACCATGGTTTATCTGGAAGGAAGCGGGCTGATCAAGCGCATTGCCGTCGAAGCAGGCCAGCAGGTCCGAAAAGGAGATCTGCTGCTGAGCATGGATCAGGCACAGCTGGAAATTTCCCTGAAAAATGCGGCGGAGCAGCTGAATCAAGCCAAGGCCCAGGATACTGCCGGAGAGGAAGCCTATAACACGGTGCTGAAGGACTATGACAACACCAAGTCTTTGGCCGAGGCAGGAGCGGCGAGTGAGTGGGAGCTGACGCAGAAGGAAGCAGAGTTAAAGAGCGCCGAAGCAGTCCGGTCCGGCAATCAGGCGGTGCTGGAACAGGCTGAACTGAGCGTGGCGAACAGCTCCCTGGCACTGAGCAAGCAGCAGGCCCTGGCGCCGCTGAACGGCACAGTTCTGGAAAAAAAGGTCGAAGTCAATGCGTTCGGCGCGCCCGGAACGGCGGCCTTTATCATCGGAGATACGGAAAACCTTAAGATCGAAGCCAAAATTCTGGCCGAAGACGCCGCCGGCATCCAAGTCGGGAACAAAGTTGGCATTACCGTCCGCACGAAAGAGAAACAGGAACTGGAGGGAACCGTGGTCAAGGTCGCGCCCACAGCCGAGGATGAAGTATCCTCCCTTGGCGTTAAGCAGAAGAAGGTCACAGTAACCATCAAGCCTCTCGATGCCAAGGTTTCTTTGCTGCCGGGGTCCGAGGTGGACGTCAGGGTCATTACGGAAACAAAGAGCGGCGTGGTTATCGTGCCGGCTGGCGCCGTATTTGATTACCGGGGCCAAAGCTGCGTCTTCACCGTCGAGGAGGGGAAGGCTGTCCTCAGAACGGTGCAAAGGGGAATCCAAAATGAGTCCTTGAGCGAAATCACGGACGGACTGCAGGAGGGCGAGACGGTATTAGCCGCCCCCGATAACAGCATTGAGGAAGGAACGCGGATCCTGAATCCATTGCCATAAAAAAAAATCATGATAAAATAGACAGAAATGGATAAACACGAAAAATTCATTCGCGATGAGATGACGTCGGAAAGGAAAGCTAAAAGCGCATGTGTGAAACCTTTGAGAAGCTACCGGACGGCAAAAAGGAGCAAATTATCCAGGTTTGTATCGAAGAATTCATTGAAAACGGCTATCAAAACGCTTCCACCAATACGATTGTCAAACGGCTGGGAATTTCCAAAGGCGTACTGTTCCTCTACTTTAAGAATAAAAAGAATCTCTATCTTTATCTTGCAGAGCATGTCATGAAGATTTTTATCCGAGATTATTTTGGGGAATACGCCAACGGACCGGTTATCAACATCAATATGTTTGATAATCTGGGCGAGTACTATAAAGCGTTGATGCAGAAAAAACCGGAGATTTTTTTATTTATGCTGCAGGTATTTGTCAATACGCCGGCGGAGCTCAAAGAAGAGATCGATGCTAGGCATAACCAGGCTCACGACAATCTATTCCGGTATATGAGCAACGAGGGTTTCCGGCCGGGCATCGATATTCGCCTGGTGGACGATCTGCTGCATATGGTTTCCTATTATGTGGGGCAGTTAATAACCAATGATTTGAAAGGTAAGGATCTGACGATCATCAAGGATGAGATCAATAAGAATATCGTCAGCTATGCGGAGCTGTTTGCGAAGTATGTCGATATCCTGAAGTACGGAGTCTATGAGAGATAGACCAACCCGGCCGGAGCGAACAGTTTGCAGAAAATTACCC
>DATMXV010000246.1:0-3319 GCA_035561335.1 Desulfitobacteriaceae bacterium | reverse complement strand
GTTTTGATTAGACACCGCCACGGATGGCGATAGTGTCGTGATGGACTGATGCAGCTTTTGCCATGGCTAAGACAAGGATGTCTTGATTAGCCACTGCCATGGACGGCAAAGTGGCGTGACGGCAAAAAAGCTGCGTTACATGCAGGCTAATCCAGAGGTTTGGCACTTTAGCCGCGTAGTGGAGTGAGCAGCTCTGGAGCGATGGTGAACGTACACTTGTATCTCCCGGAGTTGTAACATACGAAGCAATTCATGTAATTTATTTTCAGGATAAAAGATCAAAAAATCTGGAGGAACCCGGGTGAATTAAGATGAGCAAGCCTGTCTGGGCAGAACAAGAGAAATGGAAAGAAAATATTTGCCATTGGTCCGGCGAGTTAGGCTTTGCAGCCGTTGGTTTTACAAAAGCCCAAAGAAATTATGAATTGGAAGCCTTTTTAAAGGAACGGCAGGCTAACAATTTTAATACTCCTTGGGAAACAAGCAATCACCGGCTGCGTTGTGACCCGCAAGCCGTCTGGAATAAATGTCAAACTGTTGTTGTGCTTGCCCACCCTCTCCCGTTAAGCAGTCCTGTGCAAAAAAACGAAGGAATTCTGGCCAGATCGGCAGTTGGTGAGGATTATCATCTTACCGTTGGTAATAAGCTGGAATTATTAAGCGAAAGAATAATGGGAAACGGCTGGAAATCCCTGCCTCCCAGAATTCAGGTTGATAAAGGACCGCTAAATGAGCGGGCTTTAGCTTATCAGGCCGGGATAGGTTGGTTGGGATGTAATCAGCAGCTGATTGTACCGGAATTTGGTTCCTTTGTTTCCCTGGGGTTATTGTTATTGGATCAAAGTCTTCCTGCCGATAAGCCAATATCCGGGCAATGCGGTGCCTGTAAAAAATGTATTGAAGCCTGCCCGGCGCAGATTTTGGGTAAAACAGGTTTTGCGGCCCCAAAATGCCTTTCTTATCTTACCCAAAGCAAGGAAGTATTAGCAAGTGCGCAAATTGATACCTTGGGAGGGCGTATTTTTGGTTGTGATACCTGTCAGGAGGTTTGTCCTTACAATGAACCGCATAAAATTAAAGAGAACGAAATAACCAAGCCGTTAACGGAAGGGTCTTCGTTCTCCAAAAATGAAGATTTAAATCCAAGTCTTCATCGTGGCGTCGATTTGCTCAAGGTCCTGAATCTGACGAAAAGTGAATTTAACAGTTGTTATCGGGCGACAGCAGCCGGGTGGCGCGGTAAAAGTATCTTGCAGCGCAATGCTTTCCTGGCCTTGATGAAGGCCGATGACGGCAGCCTGAGAAAATGGCTTTCCGAACGGGAAGATCAGCAGGGTTTTCCGGCAATCATCCGCCCTTATCTGATTCATTTTGCCAAACAGTAAATACCGTAAATTACCGGGTTCAGTTAAGCCTGCGCTGGATGAAATGGGAAATGCGTTCCAGGGCATTATTAATTTGTCCGGTTGAATAGGCATAGGAACAGCGGATGTGGCCTTCTCCGGACAGCCCAAAAACTGAACCGGGAATTACGGCTACTTTCTCTTCCCGTAAAAGCTCTTCAGAAAAAACTTCGGAGGATAAGCCGGTTGCGGAGATGTTTGGGAAAACATAAAAAGCACCTAAAGGTTCAAAACATGACAGCCCCATATCCCGAAAGCCCTTAACCATGAGGCGGCGGCGTTGATTATAGATGTTAACCATCTCGTGTTTGGATTGGCCGGCAGAAGTTAAGGCATCCAGGGCGGCATATTGGGCAGTGATGGGAGCACAAAGGATAGTATATTGATGAATCTTGGTCATACCATAGATTAAATCCCGATGGCCGGCTATATAGCCTATCCGCCAGCCGGTCATGGCATAAGCTTTGGAAAAACCGCTTAAGTGCAGGGTCCGGTCGCGCATTCCCGGTAAACTGGCAAAAGCGGTATGGGTTCCATTATAAGTTAAATCTGAATAGATTTCATCTGAAAGAACAAGCAGGTCATGTTCCTCCACAAATTTGGCTATGGGTAGTAAATCTTCACGGGTCATAATGGCCCCGGTAGGATTATTCGGATAGGATAAAACCAGTAATTTTGCTTCAGGGGTATAGGCAGCTTCCAGGTCTTTAACCCGCAAACGAAAATCTTCTTCAGCCCAGGTTGGCACATAACGTACTTTGGCCCCGGCCAAAGCGGCACAGGGTCCGTAGGCAACATAGGAGGGATCGGGAATAAGGGCCAGATCTCGGGGGCCCAGGACTGCCCGCATCACAAGGTCTACCGCTTCGCTGGCGCCGACAGTTATCAGGATTTCGCCGTTAGGGTCATACTCCAAGCCTAAAGTATTACTCAGATAACGGGAAAGTTCCTGACGCAGTTGCAGGAGACCGGCATTACTGGTATACATTGTCTGTCCCTGTTCCAGAGAGAAGATCCCGCTTTCCCTTATGGTCCAGGGAGTAACGAAATCCGGTTCTCCTACTCCCAGGGAAATGACATCTTTCATGGTGGAAACAAGGTCAAAAAATTTTCGGATACCCGAAGGGGGCATTTCCCTGACGAATGGAGTAAGGTATTTATTCACGGGGAAATCACCAGCCGTTCAGGTACTTCTTCTTCTCCCATCAATTCAGTCCCGTCTTGTTTATAGCGCCGGAGGACGAAATGTGTGGCAGTACTTTGAATATGTTCGAGGGTTGCCAGTTTTTCGGCTACGAACATGGCTACTTCCTGCATGCTTTTTCCTTCGATAATCAGGGCAAGATCATAGCCGCCGGACATAAGGTAAACGGTTTTGATTTGGGGGTATTTAATCAGACGTTTGGCAATCTTGTCAAAGCCAAAACCACGCTGGGGGAGAACTTTGACTTCTATGAGTGCGGCTACTGGAGATTCGCCTGTTTTTTCCCAGTTAACATGGGCATGATATTGAACTATGACGTTTTCTTCTTCCCATTGTTTTTGCCGTTTATTGATATAGTCAACAGATAATCCTGTTTGGACAGATAATTGTTCAGAAGATAGACGGCAATCCTGTGAAAGCAGATCGAGTAGTTGACGGTCTTCAGCGGATAACATTAAAGTGTTCCTCCTTATTAATGGCAATACAATAATCATAACATAAGTAAATATTAGAGAACAAGGAACAATATCAATAATGTATACTGTGCAATGGATAATGATATTTGATGCAATAGTGCATTACTATGCTAGGGGTATGTCCAAAAATAATCCAAACAAGTTAAACTAAATAAATTTTTGGAGCCTATTGCTTGACCTTCTTAGCACATACTCAATGGAACTGTTCAGAATTACTCATAAGTGAGGTAAATTAT
>DATMXV010000245.1:0-3175 GCA_035561335.1 Desulfitobacteriaceae bacterium | reverse complement strand
ACTTTAATCTACTTAATTCATTATCCGATTTCAAAATTATTGTGCCGTATAACCACCATCTACTGGAATCGTTACGCCAACGATCAAAGATGCTTCATCGCTTGCCAAAAATGATACAACATTGGCAATTTCCTCAGGTTGGCCAAATCGTCCAATGGGATGAAGATTTTCCGCTGCTTTTACTTTATCGGCATTTACGTTTAACAGAAGAGGTGTCCAAATATATCCAGGGGCAATAGCGTTCACACGAATTCCTTCCTTCGCATATGCGATTCCAAGTGAACGTGTTAAATTGACTATTCCGCCTTTTGTTGCGCTATAAGTGATCGCTTCGGGGTCACCAACCAGGCCAAGAATAGATGCTGTATTGATAATTGAACCACCTTTTCCTTGTTGACGCATTTGTTCAATTGCATATTTGTCTGTATAATAAATCCCACTTAAATTAATAGCTAAAGCCTTTTGATGGGCCTCAGGTGTTTCTAAATGAATAGGTGTATCAGTGGGAATACCGGCATTAGCTACAACTATATCGACAGAACCATACCACTTAGCCGTTTGGGAAATTAGATCTTTTACCTGGTTTGCATCAGTAACGTCAGCCTTAAAAAATCGCACCTTGCTTTCATCGCCAAGCTCCTTGGCGACTTCCTGACCATTAACGCTAATATCGCCAATAACAACCTTAGCATCATCTTTTAATAGTCTTTTTGAAATAGCTAAGCCTATCCCATTCGCACCTCCGGTAACGACGGCGACTTTATTAGTTAATAAACTCATACACTGAAGTCTCCTTTTTTTTAAATTAGTCTAAAGTTTACATAAGTCAAGTCAATCCTGACAAGATATTCTAAAGATAGGCGCTGCAAACATGATAATAACGGGAGAATCACGAAAAGCATTCATTAAAGCGTTTAGCGATAATAATTAATAGTATAATTCCGATTACTACATCAGCAATTCCAGTACCTGAAATATTATATCTTCATTAATTTTTATGTCTTTTGTAAGGTTTTCTACGAGTTCTTTTACAAGGTGATAGCCAACGCCTATCACCTTGTACCTCCTTTCCGCCTAGAGTTTTTATTATCATAGCACCATCCACATACATCCTGGCTGTTAGTCTGGTTAGGATAGTAATTACTTTATCATCGCGTGTTATTAGTACTACCTGTTCCCCTGGAATATGCGGATCAGGTGCTACATAATAGCGATCACGTTTATGTGGTTTTGTTATGTACACTATTTCGCGAATCTGTTCCACAGTGCACGGTTGTGCCTTTGTTAACCAGTCCTCGATAAATCCTAGCACATTTAAAGGATCAATATTTAAACGCCTTATGATCCTTGTTTTACTATGTTCGCTCGCTGTCAGCATATTATCAGGCACCCTTCGGAGTTAATTAGATCGAAAGGGAGGGGTTACGAGGCTGCTCGCAACCCCTAATTAGGGAAAGAATAACGTGAATTAAGGATAGAAGCGAAAAGCTTCAATAATATCAACTTTAAAAAGGAGGGGTTACAAAGGAACTCGCAACCCCTAACTAGGGAGGTAATATATGGAAATTAAAAAAGTATTAGCAAATTTGTGGAACGGATCAGTCCTCAATAGGATCCCAGACATCTTTCAATTCTCTTGGTTCTTCTTTGGCCAAACCCGGCATATAGGGGGCCTTGCCCCAGAACTTAATTCTGGCAGCTTTGGCTTGCTCGGAGATCTCATCAAACGGGATATGGGCAAAGCTGATTGAATACAGGGGTGTATCTATTGCCGGGTTACAGATAGTCTTGTCTACCATGCAATTCAGAATCGCCGGCTGTCCTTTTTCGGCAGCGTCAAAACAACGTTCCAGTGCAGGCAGGATTTCATCATGACTGCTGATTGTTTCGCCATAAGTTCCAAAAGGAGCAAAGACCTGATCCCAACGGACTACATCTACTTTTTCGGGACCTGCTTCTATTACATTTCCCAGCCAGGCAGCGCCCATATTATCCTGGTCGCCATAATTATTCCACTTCTCGCCATAATAACGATATTTCATGCCGGTAAGCCAGCCGTTGTTGTTGGTTACGATATAAACGATCGGCAGCTTGTACCTGGCGGCGACTTCGACATTCATACCGTCTACGCCCATGCCGGCGTCACCCATCATGGCAACTACAGGCGTCCGGTCTGCCGGGTTGGCCTCAAGATCACCAATAGCAGCACCGATTGCCATCCCAATACCGTGTCCGATACCGGCCTGTTCCGACGCTGTCAGGATCTGGGCCGGCCTTACAGCAGTAAGATAAGGCATAATATAGCCCGAGATGGAAAAGCCGTCCAGAACAACACGATTGCGGCTTTGATAACGGGTCTCAATAAAATCGGTAATTACTTTGGAAAGGTAACCATGGTGGATCATCTTCTTATAACGCGGCATATCCTTATATTTAAGGGCCCTCTCACTTCTCTTCTTGGCAGAAACTGCTTCATATTCCTGGATACGCTTAATCCACTCATCTCTCCCGGCCGGCGGAGTCAGTTTATTGGCTTTGATATAATCAATCATTTGCCGGGCTATAACCTTGGTACTGCCGACAAGGGCCACACTGGTTGGCAGGTGGGTCCAGATAAGAGCCCCAGAGGCTGCAATTTGAATGGTTTCCGGCCAGCCGGCGCCAAACCCGTCGAAGAAGCCAACCTTTAAGCCGACTGGAATCATCAGTTCGATTTCCTTACGAAAGCTGGGCAGGCCACGGGTGCAATAAGGATGTCTTTCATTGACAACGCCACGACCGAGACGGCGGGTGGTAAAGGGGATTTTTGCCAGGGTAACCAGTTCTTCCAGCTCTTCGCCTGCTTTATCCCAGCAGGGGTCGTCACCGATAATCAGGAAAGGCTTGTCCACTGCATACAGACGTTTGACTGCTTCGGCAATATCATCCGGGTTGCCGCCACCGGCAATCCTTTCGGTCGTTTTGGCGCCGCGCCAGGCAGGAATATATTCAGCTTGTCTTACCCACGCCGGGATGGGTTGTGTGAGCATTGTAATAAGAATATTAAAAACTACCGGGCCTTTTTGGGCTGTATTGGCCAGTTTAAAGCCTCTGGTAAGAAACTGCTGGATCTGAGGGATCTCAGTTAACCGCTGGGTCCACTTGGTAATGCCGCCCATTACTTCCTGAGTAAAGT
>DATMXV010000244.1:0-15999 GCA_035561335.1 Desulfitobacteriaceae bacterium | reverse complement strand
GTACAAGCTTATTGCCGAGTTAAATAATTATCAGTTTAAGTTAGTAAAAGCAAAAAGAGAGTTTATCTGTCATACACATCCGGAGACTGATGAAGTGTTCTTTGTGGTTGAAGGGAAAATGAAGTTGGCTCTGAGGGATACTGAATTTGAATTAAATGAGGGCGAGATGATAGTTGTCCCCAAAGGAGTAGAGCATCGTCCTGTTTGTGATGAAGTATGCACAGTAATGCTAATTGAACCTAATACCACCGTGAATACCGGAAATACCGGGGGACCGTTAACAGATCCCGATGTTGAGTGGATTTAGATCCCGCGTAGCAGTTTTAATGAGGAGTACCGGGTATGAGTAAAGATACAGTAAGTGAGTTGGCAATGATCCGCAGACTTGTTGGCGGGATATCTGAGGATGATCTGAGCGACGTGGATTATTACGTTTCAGAACATCTCGGTATTTTTATTCCCAGTGTCGGGTTTTGCAAATATGCAATTAGAGTGCGGCATACTCACCCCGCCTATTCCTTTATCTTGTTTTTCTCCAAAGAGCAAAGAATGATACCTGTAAATATTGAACTGCCGGCAGGGCATTATTTGGCAACAGCCATCGCGCCCGGGTTACCTCATGAAGAAGAAAAGACAGATTTCTTTACCCGGTATATGGCAATTCTTGTTTCCAGGGAGCTGTTTGAAAAACTCTATGCCGGCTACAGTAGTACGAAACCGGAACAATATTATTGGGAGCAGTTTGTAATTGAGCGTGAAATAATGGTTTATCTGAAAAAATTCATGTCTGAATATGAGAATTGTCCAGCCGGCTCTGAAAATTTGCTTGAGGCTATTGCCATAATGATTACTCACCAATTGATCAGAAGTCTTCTAAAAATAGAAAACAAGGTTAATTACATCACAGAGAAGTTTGAAATCGAAAAAATCATTGAATATATACACCAATGCTTCGGGAAAAAGCTTACTGTTGCCAAACTTGCCAAACTGGCAAATATGTCTGAATCTCATTTCATCAGGGTCTTTAAAAAGGAAACCGGCCTGGCCCCAAGAGAATTCTTGATAAAGACACGGCTTGATAAAGCGAGGAAACTCCTGAGAAGCAAAACCAGGACTATTACGGAAGTATCATTACAGTGTGGCTTCAGCAGTACGTCGCACTTTTCTTCCAGCTTTACCAGGCATATGGGGATAAGCCCGTCAGAATACCAGAATGATTATGATTTTTATGAGAAGCAAAACAAGCAGGATTTTTATAAAAATTGAGAGTATTTTGAAAGCAGTTCCAGTCAGGCGGTTATATAATTGTTCTTAGATAATAATGGAAGGGGATAGACCAGGAATGACCAGGCAAGAGATATTTGATTTAATAAACAGAAATCCGGCCTTCTTTTTGGCTACTGTGGATGATAATCAACCCAGAGTAAGGGGAATGTTACTTTATAAAGCTGATGAAGCCGGAATTATATTTCATACGGGCAAAATGAAAGATGTTTTTAATCAGATAATGAAAAATCCCAAAGTTGAAATGTGTTTCAATGATTTTAACAGGAATATTCAAGTACGTGTTCAGGGAGAACTGGAGTTAGTCGAGGACAATAATCTTAAAGATGAAATAGCGGAACATCCGACACGGCAATTTATAAAAAAGTGGAAAGAAAGCGGGGAACTGCAGGATTTTTATAATGTGTTTGCGGTTTTCAGGCTGAGAAATGGGATTGCTTCAACCTGGACAATGGAAATGAACTTTGCTCCCAAGGTTGAAATAAAATTATAGATAACAGAGGGGAGTTAAATTTATTCCTTCCTTAATATATAGTGTACCTATAATATTGTCGGCAGCCTTAAGGTAAGACGAATTGCCTCTAATATTAAATGCGTTGGTTGAGAAGATCGGAATTTTCTCACCAACGCATTTGATTTAAATTTTTGCTTTAACTTTCCCGAAGGGCATCAATTACTTATCTTGGGAAATTTTCTCAATACCATGTGTCATATCCTTTCAGGATACTCTCCACTTGATATACTTTTTCATACGGAACAGCAGTATATCCTCCCAATACGATTATTTCGGGACTAACTTTGGCAACATAGAGTTTTATTAGATATTCCTGAATTGCCGGAGACAGTCTAGGGGAATTTGGATCGACCAAGATAATTGGATCTCCTTTTGCTGAGGCCAGAACACTTCCCGCTAATGCGTCAGGGAAGTTATTACCACTTGCTATATAAATAGTTGTGGGATTAACCGAGAACGTGTTCAAAATTTCCCCGGCTGTTTCGTAACGGTCCTGACCTGCCAGCCGGGTAATTGTGCAATCCGGCGCTAAATCATGAATCCTGGACTCATTAGTTTTGGAGATCACCCCGGTTCCGCCAATAATATATACTTTTGCCGGTTGAGTATTACTAATAAAATCTTGTACCTGTTGAGGTATGTTTTCTTTAGCCACAAACAAAATCGGGTACCCGTTATTGCCGGCAAAACTTGAAATACTCAGGACATCCGGAAAGTCTTCTCCCGAAGCTATGATAACAGGTGTATTTTTGGCAACCCCTAATAATTGCGCAATTTGAACATTGGTGTCATAACGGTCATTGCCGGATATACGCTCGATATTATTAAAACCTAATTGGCCCATTTTTGTCTCAAATTCAGAGCCGATTACCTTCGGCCCACCCAAAATATGAATAGTTCCTGACTTGTCCAAGTGTTGGGAGATATAATTAATTGTTTCCTGGGAACCTGCAGCCTGAGTGTCAAAGAGTAGAATAGGGGCATTTAATTTTCGGGCTAATACAGTAGCCGAAAGAGCATCACTATAGTTGTTTCCGGTTGTAACAATAACATTTTGCACAGTTCCTTCTGAATAATATTCGGAAATTACTCTCGCCGTTTGGTAACGGTTTTGACCTGAAAGGCGTACGGGCGAACTTGTATAGTATAATAAATCAGCATAATCGAAAGAATTGCTGTCATTTACTTCAGGAATCTGTACGGCTGAGTCCTTGTTAAGCTCGGAGACATCCATAACAAAATTGATTTTCAGATTCAAAGTGCCGCTTGTCTGAGCAATCCGGGCGATATCAAGTTTCAGATTGATCGATCCGCTGGTTTTAACTAAGCGGTCACCTGTAATAGCATACTGCAGAACCAGACCGTCATCACCCAGGATAGGAGTATCTTTAAACTGATTTGCTATTTGATTGAATTGATCTAAAAACTTCTTAAGTTCATCTTCATTTAATTTCTGCGGCAGATCGTTTTTGACTTTTTCTTTATCCGGGATTTGGCTAAGGTCAATTATTGACGAAAGGAAGTCCTTAACAAAGCTGATGGCTTCCTGGTCTTGGACAAAATTATTGACAGTGTAACTGATAAACTCCTTAAACTGGGCATCATTAAGTTTTACCTCATAAATTTTTGCTTTTATTTCACTGTCGTTTGATTGTACAGCTTGAGTTCCCTTATAAACAACGTCAATAGCCGGGTTAAACCTCTTGGAATAACCGGTTAAAAAGTCTGCTTCTTTTTCCCGAAACACTTTGCCGTATTGGACGAAATCGACAATTGGCTGCTTATCAATAAAATCTAATGGATTCATAGTCATGTATTCCTTAGAGGAAAATTTTTTTGGTAAAGAGGCGCTTATAATTAAAGGCAGTTTAATTATTTCCCGGAATTTTGGCGGATCGCCACTAAGATCGATATCTTTCCAGGTAGGAATATTGACACTGAGCCCTTGTATTGCCAGGTTCGTCTCAACCAGCGATTTACAAACAGTATTTTGATTATTACAGTTGGTTTTTTCATCCACGTCTATTTTTGTATTATTCATATACATGGCAATCTGATCTACGTCTTGCTGCGTATAGGGGTCAAAGCCTGTGCCGCTCATTTCAAAGGTCAGAGTCAAATGCCTTTGGACATTGTTCATATCCTGCATTTTGAGGTAAGCATTCAGGATTTCCTGTTGGGGTTTACTACAGCCTGATAAAATTAACAGAAGAATTAGTCCCAGGGCAATTACACTGAATTTCTTTTTTCTCATTAAATTCTCTCCTCTTATCTATTCTCAGAATATTTATTATTTTTAGTTACTTTCTCTGAAGATAAAGTATTTTCCTTCGGATATTTCGTCATATTTTGTCAAAACATATTAATTGATTTGCCGGTAAAAAATCCCGTTTTACCTGCCGGATTGAGAAAAGATAGAAATAAGCTTCGCTTTTCTGATTCAGACTGCTGAACAGGGATTATTAACTTCAGATAAATAAGGTGTTAAAATAAGCATACGAGACAGGAGGATTGAATTTCGTATGGTAAAGCTTGTGGAAGTTAAGGGTAAAATAATCAGCGGGGGTAAATTACCCCTTATTTGTACCCCTGTACTTGGGGAAAATCAAACCCTGGTTTTAGACGAATTAACCAGGGTCCTGAGTAAAGAACCGGATCTTATTGAATGGCGGGCTGATTTTTTTCAGGACATTATGAATGTCCGGGAGGTTTTGCAGACAGCCGCTAAAATCAGGGAAACAGCAGGTAATATTCCCATCCTGTTCACAATCCGTTCTGTCAAAGAGGGTGGACAGTCTATCGGATTATCTGAAGAACAAGTGGTTAAGTTATATGCTGCCGCCTGTAAAAGCAGATGCATTGATCTGATAGATTTTGAATTGGGTAATTCCCCGGAACATCTTGGTTATTTGCGAAAGACAGCTGCCGGCACGGCAGTGAAACTGATCCTGTCCTATCATAACTTCGAGACAACTCCCGCTCCAGAGATTATCAGGCTCAAGTTCATTGAGGCGGAACGTGCGGGTGCGGATATTGCCAAAATAGCAGTCATGCCCAGGAAACTTGAAGATGTCCTTGCCTTATTAAGGCTGACCCTGGAAACTCAAAATTATCTGGAGATACCGGTAATTTCGATTGCGATGGGAGGATATGGCTCCCTGACCCGGATGTTTGGCTGGGTATTTGGTTCTGCCGTGACCTTTGCTGTCGGGGAAAAAAGTTCGGCGCCCGGCCAGGTGCCGATTGAGGACTTGAAAACAGTCCTGGCCATTATACAAAAAGGACTGGGGCTTTCAACCTGAGATTCCTGCCAGAAAAGTCATGGCAACGGAATTATTAAAGGCATGGAAAATCATCGATGGCAACAGGGAGCGGTTCCGTTCATAGAGGTGGGCTAAAACCAGGCCTAAAATGAAACGCGGAAAAAAGCCGTAGATTTGGAAATGGAGGGCGGAAAACAAAGCGGCGCTGATGCCTGCAGCGGTCCATTTGCCGAAATAAGTCCGGGAACTGCCGAAAATCAGACCCCGGAAGAGTGTTTCTTCGACTACGGGTGCAATCAACACTGCTAAAATCAGATTGAAAAGAAAGCCCAACCAGTCCGTACTGTCAAATAATACAGTGTAAACATCTGTAGACGGGGGTGTAAAGCCTTGTTTTATAAGATAAAAGGCGTACATAAAATTGATAAATAAAGTTAAGAAGTAAAGCTGTAAGATCTGGAACCATATTTTTTTGAAACTGATTGGGCGCCAGCCCAAGTCCCGCCAGGACTTTTTGCGAATTATTTTTACAGTTAAGATCAATAATATAAAAGCCAATTGAGTGCAAAAACCGTTAATATAAAGCAAAGTTTTTTCATCGGTTATTAAACTTCTCAGGAAAAATGTGCCTATAATCAAGAGGACATATAAAATGACTATCCCGCCGACCGTAAGGCTGAGGTCAACCCAATTCAAGGCCGGTTTTGGCTGCGGTGCCTGAGTTTCAAGTTGTTCCTCTCCCGTATTCTTATACTCCATTTATCCTACTCCTCTAACTTCGAAAGATACCAGTGTACTGGTGGTTATTTTCCTATATTCACCATGACTAAATTCAGGGATTTTATGACATTATAAAAATAAAAGGGGGAGTTAATCCAATGATAATAATGAACAGGCGCCGCCGGGGCGGCGTCAGATGGATGCTTCATCTGGCTGGTATAGTCGGAGGGTTTCTACTTGGCCGCGAGTCGGAAAAATATCTGAATTCACATTCCGGAAAACACTCGTTTTCGTTTAGCGAATCGGGCGGAAATTCTGATCCGGACAGCAAATAAGATAGCAATTTTGTAGCTCCGGTTTTACCGGGGCTTTTGTGCATACTCAGAAAACTATATTTTAGATCCGAGGATTCAACAGAAAGCTTTTGCTCTATTATAACCTTAATTTATCTTCAATGGGTTCTTCTGAAAAAAATTTCATCCCGCTTACAGGTACGCCGGCTAGGCCGCTGTCAAGAGATAAAGGCTCCAGACTTCTCAATATGCCGGGCCAATCCCTGACCGGACGAGTTCCCAGACTGCGAAAAATTACAGTGGATTTTTGGATACTTGCTTCATAAAGTTCCCGGAAACCGGTGTGCTTGTTTTCCCCGGTTACAGGATGTTTCCAGGTAAACCTGGAATCCAAAAAAGCCGGATTTAAGGCCTGAGTATAAAAGAGCGCTTCCTTTTCTTGGGCCTCAGGGTGGCCAAAGTGCCGGTAAATTGAGAGAATTTTTCTGGGAATTGAGAAACTGAAGGCTGTATGAAATAATCTGTGATTTCGCCAGGCTGATTTATAATGCCTTTTGGCGGATTTGCTGTTAACTCCAAAAAAGCAGGCGGCTGCTAAGTCCAGGGCCTGGCGGCCGCCGGCTCCGGCTTCCCTGGCCAGCCTGAAGAGATTTACCGGATAGCCTGTTGGTTCTTTTGCTTCTAACCAAAGGTCGATTGCGGTTTCCAGGAGATGATGACGGAAAACAGCCTGGGAGCGTTTTTGATAATTATTATCATAATAATTGCCGCTGAGATAGAAAATCAGGGGATGAAAGGTACTATCGGCGACATAATGGGTAAGCATCCCCAGAATAAAACCTAACAAGGTTTCCGGAGGCTTTTGGGCTAAGGCTTTTTCCAGGATAGCAATTAAGGGATCAAGGGTATTTTCTCCTTGGGCCCCGTGAAGCTGGTCACCCAGATATTTAATTCCGGTTTTGGCTTTGGACAAGTCATAGAAGGGAGTATCATGAGCGATTGCTCCGAGAAAATAAAGCTGCGGCCTTTGCCGGATGATTTCTTTTAGAGAAGCGGGAATATCCCCGGACAAAACTGAGCCGGCAATATGCCAATGAGTTAATTCTTTAGGCATTTGGATCCTCCGTTTATAAGCACTATAGCAAAGTATATCCTTCTAAAAAATATTTATTAATAGATCTATCTTCCGGAGCTGCATAGTTGAGTGAGCAGCTCCGCAGCGATGGTGAACGTGCACTTGTCTCCCGGAGTAGGATATCTTATGTAATAATTTATTTTCTTTTGCTTTATATATTAGTGTATAATTATTTCCGCTGAAAAATCAAGAATATAGCAAAGAAGTCTAATGTAAACCGGCTCATTATGATATAATGCTGGCAGAAAAAATCGACGGGGAGAAGAGAGATTGAACAGTGAAAAAAAATTACAGATTGCGGTTGACGGGCCTGCAGGGGCAGGCAAGAGTACTGTGGCCAGGGCAGTAGCCCAAAAGTTGGGGATTTTTTATTTGGATACCGGCGCTATGTACAGGGTTATCGCCTGTAAGGCTTTGAATAACGGGATACCTGTTGCTAATGAAGAAAAAATAAGTAAACTGGCTGAGGAAACGGAAATCGGTTTGGACCATGGTCCTGAAAAACGTATTTGGTGTGATGGCCTGGACTATACGGATAAAATCCGTTCTCCTGAGGTTTCGCGGGCGGTTTCCATAATTGCCGCTTACCCCGGAGTACGAAAAAGACTTGTTTTCCTGCAGCGCCGTGAGGCAGAGCTGGGAGGAGTAGTAATGGATGGCCGGGATATTGGTACACATGTGCTGCCCCGGGCTGATCTCAAGATTTTTCTTACGGCAACACCTGCCGAACGTGCCCGGAGACGCTGGCTTGAGCTTAAGGCGAAAGGTCTGGATCTTACCCTGGAAGAGGTTTTGTCTGATATGGAAGCGAGGGATAAGAAAGATACTGAAAGGGCAGAGTCTCCTTTGGAACCGGCAGCCGATGCTTTGATTCTTGATACAACCGGTTTGAGTATCGATGATATTGTTAATAAAATTGTCGGATGTGTATCAGAGTTATTTAAACAGGGTTGAAGAAAATCATAAGTTTGCAGGAATTTAGTCTTTAAGCAGCGAACTAATACTTTTATACCTGGATGTAAGCGGAGGAGGGACAGAGTTGGAGGTTATCAGAGCGGCAAAAGCCGGTTTTTGTTTTGGTGTACAGAGAGCCATTGAGATGGCGGAAAGTACAGCCAAGACCTCAAACACAGCATCCCTGGGCCCGCTTATCCATAATCAACAGGTAGTTGAGAGTTTAGCTGAACAAGGTATTAAAGTTGTAAATTCTGTTGAGGAAGTCGGCCCTGATCAGACGGTTATCATCCGCTCCCACGGTGTAGGGCCGGATGTTTATGCCAAACTGGCTGAGAGGGGAGTCACAGTGGTTGATGCGACCTGTCCTTTTGTCCAAAAGGCTCAGCAGCTTGCCGCAAAGTCTGCTGAAAACGGACGGGTTATTGTTGTCGGAGATAAAGATCATCCGGAAGTACAAGGGATTCTTGGTTGGGCAGGAGAACAGGCTATACCTGTTGAAAATATAGAAGAAGCCGGAAACCTTCCTTATTATTCATTTTTAACTGTCTTGGCGCAGACTACTCAAAAGAAAGAAGATTTTTTGGGAATCGTTGAGGAACTCCGCAAGCATACGGACCAGCTCACGGTTCATAATACCATTTGTAATGCTACTCAGGAACGTCAGGATGCTGCCCGCGAATTAGCGGGTAAAGCAGATGTGATGATTGTGGCGGGCGGCCGGGATAGTGCAAATTCCCGGAAATTAGCTGCAATTTGTGCTGAAAAAACCAAAACATATTTAATTGAAACAGCTGCGGAATTGCAGCAAATCTGGTTTGCCGGTGCCAAGACGGCGGGTTTGACCGCGGGGGCATCAACGCCGGATTGGATAATTGAGGAGGTTTATGACAAAATGACGGAATTAATCGCAGATGCGGCAATTACAATAGAAGATAAAGGAAATAAAGAAGATTTTGACATGGCCGGCTGGGATAAGGATTTTCAGAAAATATACAGGGGAGCAGTGGTTACGGGGACAGTAGTCAAAATGACAAATGAAGAAGTATTTGTTGACATCGGCTGGAAATCTGAAGGGATCATCGAATTAAGGGAACTCTCGAATTCATCGGTAGCCAACCCGGCTGAAGTCGTTTCCATAGGTGATAAAGTAACGGCTGTGGTTTTACAAGTATCCAATGAAGAAGGTTATGCTGTTTTATCCAAACGCCGGGTTGGGGAAACAGATGCTATTAACCGTTTGGCAGGGTTAGCTGAAAGTAAAGAAGAACTCAGCGCCGCGGTTACCGAGGTTGTTAAAGGCGGTTTGCTTGTCGATGTCGGGATCAGGGGTTTTGTCCCTGCTTCCCAGGTCCAAATTGGCTATGTTGAAGATTTAGCGGCTTATGTGGGACAAACCCTGCGTTTACGTGTTCTGGAATTTAATCCGGCTAAACGCAAAGTGGTCCTTTCCCAAAAAGTAATTCTGGCTGAGGAACAGGAGCAAAAGCGGGCCCATCTTCTGGAAACTTTGCAGGAAGGGGATGTGGTCAAAGGGATAGCGCGGCGCATAACGAATTTTGGGGTCTTTGTTGATCTGGGCGGAATAGACGGCTTATTGCATATTTCCGATATGAGTTATTCCCGCATTTCCCATCCGACAGAGCTTATTAATATTGGGGATGAAATTGAGGTCCAGGTCCTGAAGATTGATAAAGAAAACAGCAAGATATCCCTGGGCCTGAAACAACTGAAACCAAGTCCCTGGACCCTGGTGGCTGAGAAATATCCTGCAGGTTCCCAGGTTGAGGGCAAGGTTGTCCGGCTGGCTTCTTTTGGGGCTTTTGTGAAGCTGGAAGACGGGGTAGACGCCTTAATTCATATTTCCCAGCTGGCCAATCGCCATGTTGCCAAGGTTGAAGATGTGGTCAAGGTAGGAGATGTGGTTAAGGCCAAGGTTATCGAGTGTAAACCGGAGGAGAAAAGAATAAGTTTGAGTATCCGTCAGGCGCTGGAAGAGGCTGCGTCTGCAGCCGACGCAGAGGCCCTGGCCCAACAGCCTGAAACTCCGGAAATGACGATTGCTGACGCTCTTAATGATCAATAAGCCTGCGGCCTTTTGATATCTCAGGATAATGCTAATATTGCCCGGGGCCTCGAAGTAGATACTTCGAGGTTTCGTTTCTGACTTCCGGTGAACACGCAAAGGAGTGAACTAAATGAGGCAAAAACGTGTTCCCAAATCAAAGAAGGCTGTCAAACTGCAAAAGCCTGATTTCTTTTTGTTTTTTTTTATGCTTGCTTTATTGGCCTTCGGCCTGATTATGGTCCTGAGTGCCGGGGCAGTTAAAAGCTTTAAATATACGGACAATGCTTTTTATTTTGTTTTACAGCAGCTCAAATGGGCTTTGGTCGGAGGGGTATGTGCCTTCATAACGATGAGAATTCCTTATACTTTCTGGCGGAAGTATGCCAATTTGGCTATGGCGGGAGGCATAGTACTGTTAATCCTTGTCTTTCTGAACGGAATCGGGGTCAATGGAGCGGTGCGCTGGATTAAAATAGCGGGATTCCAGTTCCAGCCTTCGGAACTTATTAAACTGGCCCTGATCGTTTTCTACGCCAAAATACTTGACAGTCACCCGGTGCGTTCCCTGAAAGACCTGTATTTGCCGCTGGGGGTATTGGTACCTGTCCTGTTTTTAGTTTTTAAACAACCTGATTTAGGCACGACCATGGTTATAGGTTTAACGGCTGTTGCCATGCTCTTGCAGACCGAATTGCCCACCAAATGGTTTGTTATCGCAGCACCTGTCTGCGGGGTAGTTTTATATCAGCTTGTCAGGCATACCGAATACCAATGGGAGCGCATCCAGGTTTGGCTGGACCCCTGGAAATATGTCGATAATGAGGGTTTGCAGATTGTTAATGCTCAGATTGCTTTTGGGAGCGGTGGTATTTTCGGGGTCGGACTGGGACACAGTTTACAAAAATATGGTTTTCTGCCGGAAAATTATACTGATACTATCTTTGCAATAGTCGGAGAAGAATTTGGCCTCTTGGGAACAACTTTGCTTATTTTCTTGTTTGTTTGTTTATTTGTCCGTTGTTACAAAATGTCCAGACTATGTCCGGACCGGTTCGGCCGCTTGCTGGGTTATGGCATTACCTCTGCCCTGGCTATTCAAACTGTGATTAATCTGGCGGTTGTTACCGGAATTATGCCTTTGACAGGGATTACGTTGCCTTTAATTTCATATGGCGGGTCCTCGTTGTCGGTGACCCTGGCGGAATTAGGGATTTTATTAAACATTTCACGTTATCGCCGGCCTAAGGTTACTGCGTTTTCTCAACATTCCGGACAAGTCACAGTGTAAAGTTTTTACTATCGGGAATAATAGGGGAAACTCATATAATCGCAAAAAGGCAGGCGATTTGTTTGGCGTTTCCCTATGGTGAAGGGATAATTTTTCTTTTAACATTAGTTACCTGGGCGCAAAAGCATCCCTCGGTACGTTTATATTTATTGCTTAGTCTCGCTTGGTTAATTGGCAGAATTATTGATTTCTTAATTATAGGAGAAGGGTCCTGGCATATCAATTATGCCAGGTTAGCAGTCATCCTGGTTTTTTGGCTGTGGTCCTGGCACAAGGCTGAGAGGTGTATTTCAGCTTTAATCTTAACTCTTTTAAGCTTGCTGTTGCTGGATCTTTTCCTGGTTAATGAACCGGGAATCCTTAGCTATGAAAAATGGATTTATGCCGGTTTGTCTTTGGTTGTTGCCTGGCTTACTACGGGGTCTTACTGGGGAATGGCGGCAGCGGCTGCCGGAAGTGTGCTGATTAACCAAGGCTTGATCATGTTTTTTTTTGGCGGAATAGTCAGCCATGTAAGCTTGCCTGACGCATTCATCTGGAATACTGGGGTTGCGGCCCTGGCATTACTGGGTGTTATCCGTTTTGTAAAGCAGGGGGGTGTCAAATATTTTTACTAAAGGGCTGGCAGTTGCTGCCGTTGAAGAAAATAGTATAGCGTCTGAAATGGAAATTGAACCGGGGGACCGGATTTTAAGCATAGATGGCCGGGAAATTAAGGATATAATTGATTTTCAGTACTATACGGCGGAAACGGAGTTTACATTATTAATCGAGAAAGCCGGAGGGGAAATCTGGGAATTGGAGATTGAGCGGTCTGAAGGTGAGTATCTGGGGCTGGAGGTTGAAACGGTTGGCTGCGGGGGGTTGAAAACCTGTCAGAATAACTGTGTTTTTTGTTTTGTGGCCCAGTTGCCCCCGGGTCAGAGAAAATCCCTTTATGACAAGGATGATGACTACCGCCTGTCTTTGACCCAGGGAAGTTTTATTACCCTGACAAATCTGTCTGAAGAAGAATTTGGACGGATTCTAAAATATCGTCTCAGTCCTTTGTATATTTCCGTACATGCCTGGAATCCGGAGATCCGGATTAAATTAATGAGAAATCCGCGGGCTGCCGATTTACCCCGGCAGCTTAAACGCCTGGCTGCAGCAAGGATTACCTTTCATACCCAGATTGTTTTGGTGCCGGGCTATAATGACGGTTCAATTCTGCAGGAAACAGTAGAGTGCCTGAGCGGGTTTTGGCCCGCCCTGCAATCAATCGCTGTGGTGCCGGTCGGCCTCACCGGCTGCCGCCAGGGCCTTGTTGTCCTGCGCGGTTTTCAGCCTGAGGAAGCATCTCAGATCCTGGAAGAGGGTTTGAAATGGCAAAACGGTTTCCGGAAACGTTATGATTGCAATTTAGTTTATTTTTCCGATGAGTTCTATACCCTGGCGGGCCGGGATTTTCCGGCGCCCGAAGCCTATGACGATTTTCCCCAGTTGGAAAACGGTGTCGGGATAGGCGCTAAATTTGCCGCGGAAATGGAAAGGGCCCGGGGGTTGCTGCCGCCTGTCCAAACCGGGCGGACAGTGCATGTTGTCACGGGAATTGCGGCAGGGGGTTTTATCAAACACCTGCTGGACCGTCTGCAAAGCCGGATAAAGGGCCTGGATATTACCTTGCATGTTGTCGGTAACCATTTTTTGGGAGAGACAGTTACTGTAGCCGGACTGTTAACTGCCGAAGATCTGGCCGGGCAGCTTGGGGATTTAAAGGGAGAGGAATTTTTAATCCCTTGTACGATGCTGAATGCCGACGGGTTATTTCTGGATAACCACAGTGTTGCCTGGCTGGAAGAGAGGGTTAAGGGCCGGGCTGTAGTTGTCGAAATTAACGGAGAGGCATTCCTGGAAAGTATTCTGGGATCCAGATTGCGGGAGGTGAGTTCTGATGAGTCGACCGGTTGTAGCTGTTGTGGGACGTCCTAATGTTGGCAAGTCAACCTTGTTTAACCGGATTGCCGGCGGTCTGGTAGCGATCGTGGAGGACAGCCCAGGGGTCACACGTGACCGCCTTTACCGGAATACGGAGTGGTTAGGCCGAAAATTTACCCTGATAGATACCGGCGGGATTGAGTTTAAGGAAGAAAGCACTTCAATTCCCGCCCAGATGCGCCGCCAGGCCGAGATCGCTATTGAAGAGGCCGATGTTATTATCCTGGTGGTTGACGGCCGGATGCGGCCGACCATTGATGATGAACTGATAGCTCAAATTTTGCGGCGTTCCGGGAAACCTGTTGTCCTGGCCGCCAATAAAATCGAAAATTTTGACAAAATAGACAGTCAGCTTTATGAGTATTACAGTTTGGGTATTGGCGAGCCTGTACCTGTTTCAGCAGCTCACGGCATGAATACCGGTGATTTATTGGATACGGTTATTTCCTATTTTCCTGCTGAGGAGGAGGAAGAATATGATCCTGATATAATCAGGATTGCCGTGGTTGGCCGTCCGAATGTCGGCAAATCTTCGCTGGTGAATATCCTTCTGGGTAAGGAAAGGGTAATTGTCAGCAGTATTCCCGGTACTACCCGGGATGCCATTGACACCCCTTTTGAACATGACGGTAAGCATTATGTTCTGATTGATACGGCCGGTATGCGCCGGAAAGGCCGGATAGAGGAACTGACGGAACAATACAGTGTTATCCGCTCCTTAAGGGCTGTTGACCGTTCCGACGTTGTTCTGCTCCTGCTGGAGGCCCCTGAAGGAGTTACGGAACAGGATAAAAAAATTGCCGGCTATGTCCATGAAGCCGGTAAAGGAATCATTATTACAGTCAACAAATGGGACCTGATTGAAAAAGATGATAAAACGATGAAAAAATTTGATCAGCAAATCCGGGATGAACTCGGATTTATGCAATATGCCCCCACAATTTATATTTCAGCCTTAACCGGACAAAGGGTTAACAAAATCATCGAGTTGGTGGATTTTGTAGCGGAACAGAATTCCACGCGGCTCTCGACATCTACCTTAAATACCTTGTTGCGGGAATGGGTCCATATCAACCCGCCCCCTACGGACAAAGGAAGAAGGCTGAAAATTCTCTATATAACCCAGGCAGGGGTAAAACCGCCGACCTTTGTTTTATTTGTCAACGATCCGGAACTGCTGCATTTTTCTTACCGCCGCTATCTGGAAAACCAGATCAGGGAACATTTCGGGTTTGAAGGTTCGCCGGTCCGGATGGTTATCCGTCAAAGAGATGAGGAGAGGATCAGATAATGGGGAAATACGCTGTTTTTCTACTGGCGTATTTGTTGGGGGCTATTCCCTTTGCTTATTTTGCCGGGCGTTTGAAAAATATTGATATCAGAAAACACGGCAGCGGCAATATTGGGACTACTAATGCTTTTCGGCTGCTCGGCGCCAAACTGGGGATAGCTGTTTTGCTTGGGGACATCCTGAAAGGAGTCCTGGCCGCAGGCTTGGCCGATTATTTTTTTGTTGCCTGGAGCGGCTGGGGAGGGGTCGCCGGCGGCTTGCTGGCAATGGCCGGGCACAGCTGGAATCCTTTCTTTGGCTTTCGGCCCAGCGGCAAAGGGGTTGCCACAGGCTGCGGGGTTATGCTGGTGTTAATGCCTGAGGTTACCCTGATCGCAGCGCTGGTCTTCGCAGCGGTGGTTTATGTAAGCCGTTATGTATCTTTGGGTTCACTGACCGGCGCTTTGGCGGTAGCCGTTTGTGTCTTGATTTTCCGGGAACCGTTTGCTTACATGTTCTTCGGCCTTGTTGCCGCTGTTGTAATTATTATTCGGCACCACACAAATATTCAACGCCTCTGGAACGGGACGGAAAACCGGATTGGGGAAAAGCGTACTTGAGAGGAGTGGTTTTTGTGTCTGAGATTGCTGTTTACGGAGCAGGCAGCTGGGGGACTGCCTTGGCAGTCCTGCTGGCTGAGGCGGGACATAAAACAAATCTGATTGGCCGCAACCCGGAAAAAATAGAATTTATAAAAAGTACACGGGAAAATAAACAATATTTGCCGGGTATAGTTTTACCTGACAATCTGGAGATAACAAGTGATTTAAGGCAAGCTGCTGCTGAAGTGGTTATTTTAAGTGTTCCCTCCCAGAGTGTCCGGGCGGCAGCCCGGTTGCTTAAGCCCTATTTAGGCCCGGGAACGGTCCTGGTTAATACTGCCAAAGGGCTGGAAGAAGGGACCCATCTGCGCCTTTCCCAGGTTATTGCCGAAGAACTGCCCGCTTTTCCCATCGCTGTTCTTTCCGGGCCCAGTCATGCGGAAGAAGTGGTCAGGGAGATGCCGACCACCGTTGTCTCGGCATCTGCAGATCTGCAGATTGCCGAAAAAGTCCAGGACATAATGATGACGCCCCTGTTCAGGATCTATACCAATCCTGATGTCATTGGGGTAGAGTTAGGCGGGGCCCTGAAAAATGTAATTGCCCTTTGCACCGGGATTGCTTATGGCCT
>DATMXV010000243.1:0-6007 GCA_035561335.1 Desulfitobacteriaceae bacterium | reverse complement strand
GGAGAAGTTCTTACATACTTAAAAGAAGGACAGATAAGTAATTTAGAGAAAAGGGCCCAATGTATTCAGGATTTTATCAATAAAGAGAATAAAAGTGTTGGTTTCGCATTTGACCGCTACCTGGAAAAAGGGCCGGCTACTTTCATGAATGTTGTGGCAGAGCATTCCGGCGCCAAACAAGAATGTATTTTATGGTGTGTTAACCATTACCTCAGTTTAAACAGAAACGCCAATATTATCGAAAAAGCATGTAAGGCAATGCGCCAATATGGAACCGGATGCGGTACTTCCGCGTCTTCCTGCGGAATGACTTCCTTGCACAAAGAAGTAGAAAAAAAATTAGCCAATCTGGTAAGAAAAGAAAAGGCTATTCTTTTTCCGACAGGATTTACGACAAACCTTGGCTCTATTTCTTATTTGGCCGGGAACAAGGATATGATTATTTTTGACCGGGAATGCCATTCCTCAATCATTAATGGGATTAAATTGTCCAAGACCAAAAAATGGATCTCATTTAAACATAATAATGTCGCCGATCTCGCAATGAAATTACGAAAGTTTAAAGACTCATTTGAAAACATCTTTGTGATAGTTGAATCCGCCTATTCTATGAGCGGGGATTTATCTCCGCTGCAAGAAATTATTAGTTTAAAGAAAATGCATAAATTTTATTTGTATGTTGATGAGGCTCATACTTTTGGCATCTATGGTGAAAAAGGCCAGGGATATTGTTATGAGCAAGGTTTGAGTGATAAAGTCGATTTTATTATCTCAACTTTATCGAAAGCTACAGCTTCTATAGGAGGTTTCTTTGCTGCGGATGAGAAATACTGTTCTTTGTTAAAGTGGTCGGATCCTTATGTTTTTCAAGCTTGTTTAACACCGGCTGATGCCGCCGTAATTCTTGCTTCCCTTGAAGAAATCGAAAACAATCCTTTGTTAATTAAAGATCTTCATGCTAAGAACAGTTATATGCGGAATTTATTAGTTTCCAGGGGATTTAATCTCAGAAACAGCAGAAGCCCGATAATTCCAATATTTATTGAGGATCACAATAAGTTAAGAATGGTAGTAAATGAACTTTATCTCCATGGTATTTATTCCACTCCGGTTGTTTTTCCGGCAGTTAAAGTTAATGAGGGAAGGATAAGATTTATCTTGAATTATAACCATACTAAAGCGCAGATTGATTATACGGTTGAAGTTTTAGAAAAGGTTTGTGAGAAATACCAAATAATCAGAAGTGAAATAAATCAAATTAATGATTTTGTTCAAATTGGCGGCTCCTTTTAATTGCAATTCAGGTTACTTTCTCTTAATGAATTTTAGTAATTCAAGTTGGAACATTAAGAGAGTTATAAGAAGAGTGGCAGAACCTATTACTATTGTGAAGGTTTCAAATATTGTCATCTTGACTGCTCCTTTCCAATGGGGAAAGTGCATCCGGATTTTTCTTGCGGATTAACTTGTATCCCCCCTTTTCAATGTTTCTAACAACTATCCGGCTGTTTACTTGGTTGTTTAGTAACGTTAATTAAATGTGAAATGTCGTCCGAAAGGGCGGCTTTGTTGTTTAAAAAAAAGAATCCCTGCGTCCAGGGATTTAATAAATGCACAATGTCCTATCAATTTTGGGACACCTTGATGTTTATATAACGTAAAAAAGAATCCCCTGAAAAAGGGGATGAAGGAAGAAGTAACATGAAAAAAGTTGGACTCCACAATCTTAATACGCTGAAAATTTAATTATTTTGTAGGTAAAAGAGCAGATTTTATTCGTCCGCAATAAAAAGACCGCCCATAAGGCGGCTGTTATGGAGGATTTGGATAGGTTTGCGCATTTATAGGATAAGCTTTATTATCTATCCTGACAACGGGGAAAAGATGTCGAAAAAATAATTGATTTACACTTTTATCCAATATCAATTTTTCTCAAACCCTCTGTCAGCAATGGCAGGGGGTATAATTATTCTTGGGATTTGTCGCAAGGGCATTACTATTTCCATAATATGTATAGTCCAATGTAATATTGGAACTTAATATCAAGGAGGAGTTAAAATGGCATTCGGTGGAACAGCAGACTGGGGCACTGGTTGGGGTGCAGGTATTGCAATAGTTGTAGTAATCATTCTTTTGCTTATTGCCATGGGTATTGTTTTTTAACTTCTGTTATAATAACTGATGGTTTATTTAAAGAAGGGAGGGAAACAAAAATGTTCGGATATGGTGCTTATGGATATGGCGCAGGTTATGGAACATCTGGATATGGTGCAGGTACAGGTTGCGGCTGTGGCGCAGGAGTCGCCCCGGTTGGCGGATCTTGTGTTGGAGCAGGGATCATTGCTATTGCAATCTTAATTTTAATTGCCTTAGGTGTTATCTTTTAATAAAAATTCTTAAAAGCACGCAAAAGCGTGCTTCCTTTGCACCCTTGCCCTCTCGCGATCGGAGAGGGCGTTTTTAGATTACGGCTTTACGGCCAGGCGTTTTTTGTTTGCTGAATGGGGATACCGTCAAAAAAGACTGAGCTGCCGTGTTTCCGGGGCTTGCCGGCGCGCCAAAGCACTTTCTTCCTCAAGGGATTCTTTGGCTATGTCGGCAAGAAAAGGAGATGGAGACGGGGACGTCAGGAGGATAAGTTCATCCTGCGCCCTGGTCATGCCGACATAAAAAAGGCGTCTTTCCTCGTTCAGATCGCAGTCGGCGCTGCGGCGTCGGAAAGGAATCAGCCCTTCGTTTAAGCCGCAGAGGAACACCACAGGGAATTCCAGGCCCTTGGCGCCATGCAGGGTCATGAGGGAAACCGTATTGGGAGAATAAACCTTAGCGCCGCTTCGTACTATGTCGGTTTCCCGTCCCAAGATGAGGTTTTGCAGAAAGGCGGACATTCCGTCATGCAAAACTGCTGTCTTGAGAAGTAGTTCCACGGACCTAAACTCCGCCAGGGTGTTGTCACTGATGAAGGATTCGATCAGCTTCTGCGGTTTTTCCCGCCGGATGAGGGGTTCATATTTTTGCAGAAGTTCCATTAATTTCTCCAGACTGTCCGAAGCCGGGCAGGATGTTTTCAGGATTCCCCCAAGGGATGACACGCTTTTTTTCAATTCAGCATAACTGCTGAGAATCTTTGGGACCTCGTCCGCAGGACAAGCGCCCAAAGTTTTCAGGCACACCCCCAGTGACATCAGATCGCTGGGATTGAGCAGAAACCGGAAGAAGGCGGTTGTCTTTTGGACCTCTCCATCCGCAAGGAGTTCGTTTTGTCCGGCCACCGTATACGGTATGCCCTCTTTCAGCAGGCACTGCTCCAGAATTTCCGCCTGCCGATGCACCCGGTACAGTACGGCGATATCGGCAAAGCCCCTCGGGTGCCTGGCGGCGGTTCTTTTCCTGCCTGCGGCAGGCAACGTGTGCGCGTCAAGCATGTCGATGCCGCCGACCAGACGGGCGATCTCTTTGGCTATAAATAAGGCTTCTGCAAATTCGTCGTCCGCTTGCAGCAGGCGCACCTTGGCCCCGCTTTCCCTATGCGCCTGCAAAAGACGCGGATATTCCCCGGCGCTGCTTTCCTTGGTAATAACCGCTTGGGCGCTCTGAAGGATTTCGGGTGTCGAGCGGTAATTCCGGGTGAGCCGGATTTGCCGGACAGGAGAAAAGTCTTTTTGAAACTCATCAAAGTAACGGGGAGCCGAACCCCTGAAACCATAAATGGACTGAACGGGGTCGCCGATGACGAAAATGCTTTTACCGTTTCTACTCCACGCTCTGACCAGGCGGTACTGGATATCGTTGATATCCTGGAACTCGTCCACAAAAAGATGGGAAAAGGCGTTTAGGGGAGGTTGGTTATCTCCGGGACCCGGGTCTTTTTCGGCAGACAGAGCAAGCGCTTTCAGAAGAATATCATCGTAGTCCAGCACTCCGTATCGTTCCAACTGCGCACAGTATAAGTCATATACCTCCTTGGGGACGTCCGCTGTTTTACCGGTAGCCGGGGCGCCGTTTTTGAGCAGTGAAATCCCGCGGAGGACATCCCGCGGCGAAATTTTCAGCCGGAGCCGCTTTAAAATGTCTTTGACGATTGATAAGGCGTTCGTTTCGTCGATCAGCGTGACCTTGTCCCCGCCGTCCCGTTCGGACAGAAGCTTTAAGGCTATAGCGTGGAAGGTGCCGATGGTCATGGCTTGCAGGGTACGGCTGTTCCCGAAATGCTTTGCCAGACGTTCCCGCATCTCAACAGCCGCCTTATTCGTGAAAGTAACGGCAGTGATCTCCGCCGGCGGCACGCCGCATTGCTCAATAAGATAGACGGCGCGGCTGACCAGTGTCTTGGTTTTGCCCGTTCCCGGCCCGGCAACTACCGTGACGGCAGGTTCAGAGGCGGAAACCGCCGCCCACTGCTCTTGGTTCAAGCCGTAGGGCGCGTCCTCCGAAACAGCCTGGGCGCTGCTGCTCTCAGCCTTATTTTCCTTGCGGCGGGTATCCGGACCCGGCGCCGGGGCATTGCTTGGGGCCGTACCCTTTTTATGCTGAACGGCTTCCTGCACCGGCGGCGCTTTTTCCTTCTTCTCGCTAAAAAAGCACAGCTGGCCGGAAAGCAGGTCTATTTCCTTTTTGTCCAGAATTTTTATCTTTCCGTATTCCCCGTCGTAGCCGGGCAAAATCTTCACTTGCCCGCACCGGAGCCTGCGGATGCCTTCGGCAACAAGGGGACCCGCCTGGCGCTCAATGTCGCCAAGCGGTGCCTCCCGGAGGATAAAAAGCTCCGGCCCTAGGGTATGGATCAGGTCGAGATACTTTTCCCGGGCCTTGACGTTCGGGGCGGCGAGCCCTGACGAAGCGGTGATTACCTCCAGGAGCGGCACCAGACTTTCAAAATGCTTTGCCGCCGGGGTGACAAATCCCTCGTTCCGGTCCGCAAGCGCTGTCACCCGGTGCAGCACGCCGACTGTAATCCTGCCGCCGCATACAGGGCAGAGCCCCGAGGTGGCTTCGGTTTGCGCCGGCGTTAAACACACCTTGCAGTTCCGGTGCCCGTCGCAGTGGTATTTCCCTTCTTCAGGGAAAAATTCGATCGTGCCGTAAAACTCTTGGGTATCACGGTTTTGCAGTGCCCGCGCAATCAGCGGATAAGAGAGGTCCGTCTGAAAAATGTTGGCTTCCCGGGCCAGATTCCCCGGAGAATGCGCGTCCGAGTTGGAAACAAGCGTGAACTTGTCCAAGGCGGAAAGCTGCCAGTTCATCGGCGGGTCGGAGGAAAGCCCCGTTTCCAGCGCCTGGATATGCCCCGTCAAATCCTCGAAGCACTCTTCGATACTGTCAAAGCCCGAATAGGCCCCGAACAGGGAAAAGTGAGGCGTCCAAACGTGGGCGGGGATGAAAATCGTGTCCGGGCACACGCTGAGCGTGATCTCCAGGAGATCCCTCGCGTCCAGGCCAAGGATCGGTCTGCCGTCGGAATGCAGGTTACCGATGGCCTCAAGCCTGCGGGAGAGGGCTTCCGCCTGATCGAGGCCGGGAAGAAGGATCAGGTTATGGATCTTCCTTACTCGCCCGTTCTTTTTATAGATGGAGCTGATTTCGCCGCTAACAATGAACCGGGGCTTAAAATCGGGTCCGGCAATCTCATCCTCCCTGCGGTATTCATCTTTCAGCGCATAAAGCCCTTCCTCAGACGGAACGAGTTTTTCCTTAAGTTCCCCGCGCCAGGCCGCATGGGTGAAATCTCCCGTCCCGATGAGGTTCAGTCCTTTCCGGCGCGCCCAAAGTTCCAGAACCTCGGGCACGCAGTCTTTGCTTGTCGCTCTGGAGTACTTGGAATGAATATGAAAATCGGCAATGAACATCTCTATCACACCATCATTTTTATCAATTTAGGTTTATTATACCATATCTTAGTTAAGTTAATATGTTGGCGGAAGTTTAAACCACCAGGTGATGGTGATTCCCATTGTTAAAGATAGCAGCCAGGAAATAGGAGGGCTTTTTTGGTGAACTACCAGGACTG
>DATMXV010000242.1:0-4513 GCA_035561335.1 Desulfitobacteriaceae bacterium | reverse complement strand
ATATATAGCCGCCTGAAACATGAAGTTTCAGGCGGCTTTTCAGATACAGGATTTATTAAATCAGGAGATTATCTGGGATTGTTAACTTGGGCCTGGGCTGCAGCCAGTCTTGCTACAGGTACGCGGAATGGTGAGCAGGATACATAATTCAAGCCTGTTTTATGGCAGAATTCGATTGATACGGGGTCTCCGCCATGCTCGCCGCAAATACCAAGTTTAATGTCAGGTCTGGTAGCTTTTCCAAGGTCACAAGCCATCTTGACAAGCTTGCCAACGCCAATCTGGTCTAATTTAGCAAATGGATCCTGGTCATAAATCTTGTTTTCATAGTAATCCTTCAGGAAGGAACCGGCATCATCCCTGGAGAAACCAAAGGTCATTTGGGTCAGGTCATTGGTTCCGAAGGAGAAGAATTCAGCTTCGGTCGCTATCTGATCGGCAAGTAAAGCCGCTCTGGGGATTTCAATCATGGTACCGACTTTATAATCGAGCTTTTTGCCTTTTTCAGTCATAACCAGTTCCGCAGTTGCGACAACGATATCTTTGACGAATTTTAATTCTTTAATTTCTCCAACCAGCGGAATCATGATTTCCGGAACTATATTCCACTCAGGATGTTTAGTGGATACTTCAATCGCAGCCTCAATAACGGCTCTGGTTTGCATTTCAGCAATTTCCGGATAGGTTACAGCCAGACGGCATCCCCTGTGTCCGAGCATGGGGTTGAATTCATGCAGGGAATCAATTGTAGTCTTGAGTTCATCAAAGGATAAGCCCATTTCTTTAGCCAGGGCTTTGATATCTTCTTCCTGAGTCGGGACGAATTCATGAAGCGGGGGATCCAAGTATCTGATAGTAACAGGTCTGTATTCCATAGCCTCATAAAGGCCGATAAAGTCCTGACGTTGGATAGGCAGTAATTTATCCAAAGCTTTTCTTCTTTGTTCTTCAGTCTTGGCAACGATCATTTCCCGAACAGCGGCAATTCTGTCTTCGGCAAAGAACATATGCTCGGTCCGGCAGAGGCCGATTCCTTCGGCGCCGAATTTAACAGCTTGGGCCGCATCTCTCGGGCTGTCAGCATTTGTTCTGACATTTAATTTTCTGATTTCATCAGCCCAGGCCATGAATGTGCCAAAGTAGCCGCTGATTTCCGGCTCAACAGTCTTAACAGCTCCGTCATAAACATTTCCTGTGCTTCCATCGAGGGAGATAAAATCATTGGTGCTGAATCTTCTGCCGTTCAGTTCGAAATACTTTTCTTCTTCATTGACTTTAATATCGCCGCAGCCGGCTACGCAGCAGGTTCCCATGCCTCTGGCAACAACGGCAGCGTGAGAGGTCATTCCGCCCCTGACAGTCAGGATACCTTCGGCAGCTACCATCCCTTCGATATCTTCCGGGGAAGTCTCCAGTCTGATCAGAACAACTTTTTCTTTCTTGGCTTTTCTTTCCTTGGCTTCTTCAGCAGTAAAGCAAACCTTACCACAGGCAGCTCCCGGGGAAGCAGGCAGGCCCTTGGTAAGAACCGGGGCTGCTTTGAGGGCCTCAACATCAAATGTCGGGTGAAGCAGAGTATCAAGTACCCTTGGATCAACCTTTAATAAAGCTTCTTCCTTGGTTAAAAGGCCTTCTTCAACCAGGTCAACAGCAATCTTTAAGGCTGCCTGAGCAGTTCTTTTCCCGTTTCTGGTTTGCAGGAAGTATAATTTACCATCTTCAATTGTAAACTCCATATCCTGCATATCTTTATAATGCTTTTCGAGTTTATCAACAATGGCCATAAATTCATCATAAACCGCTTTGTTTCTTTGCTCGAGGGTAGAGATGTCTTCCGGAGTTCTGATACCGGCAACAACGTCTTCACCCTGGGCATTCATTAGGTATTCAGCATAGATTTTCTTTTCACCGGTAGCCGGGTCTCTGGAGAAGGCCACGCCGGTTCCGGAAGTTTCGCCCTTATTACCAAATACCATGATTTGAATATTAACGGCAGTTCCGATGTTGGAAGGAATGTCATTAAGTCTTCTGTAAACATTGGCTCTCGGATTATCCCAGGACCTGAAGACCGCGGTGATTGATTCAATTAATTGATCCTTGGGATCGGAGGGGAAATCTTCGCCCTTTTCTTTTTTGTATAATACTTTGAATTGGCCGACCAAATTCTTAAGATCTTCACCGCTTAATTCGGTATCAAATTTATAGCCCTTGGCTTCCTTCATTTCATCAAGAAGATCTTCAAACTTTCTCTTTTCAACGTCCATAACTACATCAGCGAACATCTGGATAAATCTTCTGTAAGAGTCATAGGCAAACCTTTGGTTACCGGAAAGCTTTGCCATAACTTCAACGGTTTCATCATTTAAACCAAGGTTAAGAATGGTATCCATCATACCGGGCATGGAAAACTTGGCGCCTGATCTAACTGATAACAGTAAGGGATTGGTTTTGCTGCCTAATTGTTTTCCACTGAGTTTTTCAGTTTCGGCCAGAGCTGCCACAATCTGGTCGATTACTTCCTTGGAAATTTTCTTGCCGTCATCATAATATTTGTTACAGGCTTCAGTTGTCACGATAAAGCCTTGAGGAATAGGAATACCCAATCTGGTCATGCCGGCCAGGTTAGCGCCTTTACCGCCAAGCAGGTCTTTCATGTCTTCGGCACCTTCACTGAAAAGGTACACATACTTCTTGTTTGCCAAAAATAACATCTCCTTTAACTTATTTTTGAATATTATCTATTTTCTAACGGAACACGCTGTTCCAATTAGTTCAGGAAATTTAGATCTAAATACTTTTTTCAGACACATTTTTTCCGTTAAATAATATTTCCAAAACAATGCTGGCTGATTCTTCAACCGATTTATTTGTGGCGTCAATTACCGGACAGCCAATCTTTTCCATGATACCTTTGGCATACTCCAGTTCCAACATAATACGTTCCAGACTGGCATAATCCGCCACCGTACCAAGACCCAAAGTTTTTAAACGTTCGGTGCGGATTTGATTTAAAGCATCAGGGCGGATATTTAAACCAACAATTTTGCGGGGTGATATCTGAAACAATTCTTCCGGCGGCTGGACTTCAGGAATCAAGGGAATATTCATAGCCTTAATTCCTTTATGAGCCAAATACATGCTCATCGGAGTCTTCGAAGTACGGGACACGCCAATAATTACAACATCAGCATAAAATACTCCCCTTAAGTCTCTGCCGTCATCATACTTAACAGCAAAATCCACTGCTTCAACTTTCCGGAAATACTGCTCATCCAAGCGATGGGTAATATTAGGAATATGACTTGGATCCAACCCTGTCTGTTTTGCTAAAGCATCAATCAGCGGTCCAAGAATATCAATAATTTGCAACCCTTTTTCTTTTGCCTTCTGTTCCAGGTAAAGCCTTAGTTCCTGAAGCACAAGCGTATATACTAATATTGCATTTTCATACAAGGCTTCTTCAATGATTTCATCAAGATGAGATTCATCTCTGACATAAGGTACCTTGCGAATTCGAGTACGAACCCCGCTAAATTGGGCTGCCGCCGCCCTGCTGACAAATTCCGCTGTCTCACCTAAGGCATCTGACACAACATAAATAACCGGATTAGATGAAATCAAAGGCTCACCACCAATTCTAGGTTACAAATAGAAAACATCAGACAAATTAAGTTATACAAGTTTTAATAAATTTTATAATCTTAAATCTGCTATTTCCAAAAAGATTTTGCTTATATTTGTTTTGGAAAAACGGCCGATAACTTCATAACATTCTTCACCATGCTCGTCTATGAAGCCTTCAACAACAGGTAAAGTATTAACTTGATATTGAACCAGTTTCTTAATTGCATCCAATACCGGTTCATCGGGTGTTGTCACAATAATATTTGGCATTCTGGTCATAATTATACCCACAGGTACTTGTTGAAGGTCATACTTGCCGAGCGTTGCCTTTAAAAGGTCTTTTCTGGTAAGCATTCCCTTGAGAACTTTGTCCTCATCAACTACAATCAGACTGCCTACGTTTTGGGTAAAAATCACAACTATTGCCTCATGAATACTCGCATTATCCCTGATAACCACCGGTATTGACTTACAGCCGCCAACACGCAGTTCGCGCATTTGGGCTGCTAATGGCGAGGGTTCCTGCTTTTCCCGAAAAGAATACCCAACTCGTGGGCGCGCATCTAATATACCGGTCATAGTCAAAATGCTGAGATCCGGACGCAAAGTGGCTCTTGTAGAATCCAAAATCGCAGCAATTTTCTCACCTGTAATTGGACTTGATTGCTTAACTATCTCAACTATCCGTTTTTGACGTCCAGATAATTCCACCTATTCACCTTCTCCCCTCATTACAGGGACCATAAATTCAGATTAGGTTTTATCCATTATGTAAATTCTTATGACACTAATCAGAACAAAACGTTTCAGGGTGCATAAGCAGATATCGTTTCTCTTTGTCTAAAAATTAGATGCAAGCGCAGTTTATATTCTTGACTACTATCAACAC
>DATMXV010000241.1:0-5739 GCA_035561335.1 Desulfitobacteriaceae bacterium | reverse complement strand
TCTAAAGAAGCAGGTTTTAATTGTCACTTGGCAAAGCCTGTTGATCTGGATAAACTGGAACAAATATTAGCAGAAGATATTATTATAGACGCGCCCCAAAATATTGGAGCATAATTTAGCTTTTTACTTAATAAAATGCATTCTCCACTTCGATATGATGGCGGTCAGGCTGAATACCTGAGTGTACCATATGCCAATGTCGGACCTAAAATAATTCCTGAAGAACAACTTTCAGATGAACAGTAGAAGTGTTGAATTTTAATGACTATGATAATACCGAAGAATACATTAAAGAAATAACTCGCGGTGGCGCCGACTTAGTAATAGATTGCGTAGGCATGGATGGTGAAATGTCCGTTATTGAAGAAATCGAAACTATGCTTAAATTGCAAGGCGGATCAAAGTCTGCTCTTGAAATAGCATCTCAGACTGTACAAATAAACTGCAGAAAAGGTTGGAATATTCCGGAAATTTCTGCGGATTAATACCTGTTATCAGGTGTGTTGACGCTTACATTTGAGCAGGATATTTTTCTTGAGATAATTTTCTATCCTTGAGCATTTCCCCGATATAGGTTGAACCCAATATCAAAATCCCGCCAATAATCTGCGGGAGGGTTAAGATTTCTCCGACAAAGAGCACACTGAATAAAATACCAAATAAAGGCTCCAAATAACTGTAGGACACTATTTCCACAGATTTCATATGTCGATAGAGGGAAAAGTACAGGGTATAGGCTACACCCGTATGCAATACACCCAAAAGAATGGTATAAATAATTGCCTTGGCATCCAAGTTGACAACCGTTAAAATATTTCCTTCAATCAAGACAAACGGCAGTAAAACAAGCATCGCTGTAAATATCTGCACAAAGGTGGCCGTTTGATTATCCAGCCTGACTTTAATGCTGCGGTTAATAAGCACAATGTTTGCGTAAAGCATCCCTGAAACAGCACTAAGCGCCAGTCCCATGTAGCCGTAACCTTCCAATAAATTATGACCGACAATCAGAAAGAGACCCAGAAACGAGATAAAAATCACAGCAATTTGAATTTTTGAGATAGCCTCTTTCAATACCAGCGGCGCAAATATCATTACATAGACCGGGGCCATATTGTAGAGCATAACAGCAGATGAAATACTGGTATGTTTAAACCCATAGAACAAAGTCAACCAGCCAAAACCCAGTAAGACACCTGAAATAAGATAAGGTTTTAAAAGCAGCCATTTCAGCTTGTCTGCTTTTTTCATTTTCATTACAACGAAAAGGACCGGCAGGGCAATTAAGGCCCTCAGAAAAGCCAAGCTCAAAGCGGACAAGGGGATCGATTTAGTAAATACCCCCAGACTCCCCCAGATAATCATCACAATTACTAATTTAATTCTATTCATAGACAAACCCCTTATCTTTGCTAAGTTCCAGCTTAGCTGAAAAACAAGGAACTGTTAGCTCCAGTCTTGATTGCCGAAACACACGGATATATTACTCCCTTTCGCCGTAGATCAGGCCCAGCGCACCAATCATAAACGGCAATTTCAACGCTCTGGGAATGAAGGAAGCCTTGCTGGTATCCACAAAATAAACTTTCTTAACTCCCATTGCTTTTACAGCCGCCGTCAGTTTGTCCGGTGTGCCATAATACTGCCGGATCAAGAATAAATCCTGGAAAACAAACTGGCCGCCTTTTTTAACGACGCGCAGCGCTTCTTTCAGGACATCCAGTTTATTTTCACTATCCTTGACCTCGTGAAAGGTCAGATTGCTGACAACCAGGTCAAAGGCCTCGTCCTCGAAGGGCAGCTTCGATGCGCTGGCCTGCTGAAAATGAGTTCTGCCGCCCACGCCTTCCAGCCGGGCGTTTTCTTCACACTGCTTCCGGCTATACTCCCATCCGCCACCCCAATAGTCGATGCCGGTGATTGCCGCATCTTTGTACTTTTTAGCCAGCCGAATAGACAATGCGCCGCTGCCGCAGCCGATATCCAGCACCCGCCCGCAGCCGTCCCATTCTACGCGTGAAATCAGTTCATCCAGAACCTTATTCTGAACGCCTCCGCCTTCGGCGGCAAACAACCACCTTGAGCGGACAAAATACCCGACACAGACCAGACAAAGAGCCGCCGGCAATGCGAGCAAGACTTTGAGCGGGAACCAGCCAGGAACAAATGTCCACAACGCGGCGTCGGGAACGACAAAGACCAAAAATAATACCATAAATCTCCGAATCAGTGTGTTTGATACCCAGTTTCCATATCGGGGTTTCTTTATAACTGTTTGCATGACACTACCTTCTGTTCATAGGCCGGCCGCAATTTTTTTTGCGCGCTTCAATTCTTTGATTTGCTGCTACAGGCATTTGAACAATACCTTTTCTCTATACTCTGCGTACTGCACACCGAATTTTTCCTCCAGATATTTTTCCTCCTCCTTGACATACACCTTAAACGCGATGAAAGCCGGCACTATCGTGAGCAAGAAAAGCCAGGAATTGAATAGCAGGAGAAGCCCCGGTACCGTGAGCAAAAGCTGAAAGGTTACCAAATGCCCATAAGGACCCTTGGCGTACCGTCCAACATAATACCGGAAACATCACCCTTCGTCAGTACGATAAAAGTAATCAACACGGCCAAGGTCACGGCCAGGATACCGCCTACAATCCCTAACTTAACTCTTTTTGATGTATCATTTTCACGTCCAGGTCCGTAAATACGTTATCCAAAGTAAAAGAAGGATCAGGTGAATTGGTTTTTATAAAGGTTTTTGTTTATTTATTCCCCGATAGTTTTAACCCTGTGCTAAAAAGATTCCCGACAACCTCATTTAAGCTATAATAGCCGGCGCCCATCATAATAATGGGATTCAGTTTCAAGGGGTTCGGCTTACCATATGTGAGGCAGTCCTCATTAACATATACAGCAACAATCTCCCCTAAAAACATTTCAAAATCAAATAAAGGAATAATCTGAATTACTTTGCAGAGGAAATTCATTGGGCATTCTTTTATCATTGGCGCTTTTCCCAGTTTGTCATAGAAGGGAGTAAATAAGCTTGATTTATCGACTGTTTTTCCTGACACAATTCCACAATAATCTGTCTGTTCAACCATGGAAACCGGGGGGATGTTCACGCTAAAGTACCCGTTTTCCTTAACCCCCGGTGTTGTATAATGGGTGCTTTTTAAGGAAACATAAAGCACCGGCTGCAAACTTACTACCCCACATGCTCCCACAGTAACGTAATTGGGTTTTCCATTAACATCTGCTCCAATAATCATCGTTGGAAAGGGACCAAAAGGTTGATTTTGAATTTTAATCTTTTTCACGTTAAACCCCCTATTCATTTGCCTGTTAATTTGATGCGCTCTATTACTATACCGCAGATGCCAATAAAGTTATTAACTTTTTTATTATGATCTAATATACAGATACAGCATGTCCATCTTTAAGCTTTTAGTTTTTAGCATAGCTACGAAGTCATTAAAGCCGATAATTCTTTCTCTATATGGATTATCGTCCTAATGAAGGAATACTTGTTATTTTGTAGAAATCATTAGCAGGTACTAAGCAGGACAATGTTGGTAATGTTATGTTGACTAAAAGATTAGGTTTTAAGAATATTGGAAAAGGGAGTTGCTCGTTTGAAGCGCTTTGTTTATCTTTTAGTTGCATTGCTATTAATAGTAACAATTAATGCGTGTGGAAAAAACAAACAAACGAATGAACAAGGCCCAATAAGTACCTCTCAGGCATTAAGTCTGAAAACAAATCAAGCCAGCGCGACGTCACAAATACCTTCGACTACAGAAGCGGCTTCAAGTTTAAATTCACAGGATAAAATTATCAATAGCTTTACGCTGGCCATTGAAAATAGAGCGCTTAAAAAAAGGATTGTTAATGATTATCAGGTAACGATTGATTATGATTTGAATTTTGTCCAGTTAACCGGGACTTATAAAGGAATTGAGGCAATAAACAATTATTACGATTTAAAAGAAAAGACATATTTTTTCGGGAAGGAATATAACGATTATTTTAACTATCCTAATTCACTTAAAGATAATAACTTTTATCTCAAAGCTGATTATCGTGTGGAAGTACAAGCAGGAGACATTCTTTCTATATCAGGTAGCGGTGACTCCTGGGCAGGAGGGGTTTCTAATCCGACACTCTATGGCGATGTTTTTGATTTAAACACAGGAGATAAGCTTACTTTGGCTGACATTTTTAAGGTCAGCCCTGATGAATACTTAAACCTGATATATGGTGAGGCCGCCAAAAGTATTAACAAAGAAATAGCTGAAGGTAATAATAGATATTCGTTTGATGATGCTTACAGCGAAGATGGCCAGGCTGTAATTAAGCAGGAGTTCAAACATGAGAAGTTTTATCTGACCGAAAAATCCCTTGTTGTATTTTACCCCAAATACTCATTGGGGGCTGGTGCTGCCGGAACATTTAAGTTTGAAATACCGCTGGATTTGATAAAGGACAAATCAAATATAGACATATCGAAAATAAAATTGTTTGCATTACTCATAAACAAAGACGCCGGATAAGGGTCCTGGAGTTAACAATATTCGGGAGGGATGGTCATGGAATATAAAGAAGCCGCAGGGCGGCTTGCTCCGTGCGGGTTGGACTGCTCTCGTTGTGCCGACTATGCCGGAGGAGAGATCAAGGAACTAAGCGGTCGGCTGGTTGAACTTTTAAACGGTTACCTTCGTGTCGCCAAGGTGAAAGAGGATATAAAGCCGGTGTTCACCGGTTACCTCCAGTTTGAAGAAGTACTGAAGTCATTCGCCCAGGCAGCTTGCAGCGGATGCCGGGGGGATAATGTGCTTTGTCCTATCGAGTGCGTTGCAGGTGTATGCAGCCGGGAAAAAGGGGTCGATTTCTGCTTCCAGTGCGAGGAATTTCCCTGCTCCAAGAAGATAGACACCCAGATTCAGGAGCGGTGGCTGAACTTCAACCGGCGGATGAAAGAGATCGGCGTGGAGAACTTCTGCCAGGAGCAAAGCAGACGGCCAAGGTATTAACCTTTGAAAAGTATCTTGAAAACAGTGATAGCGGCCTTTGATTATCTGCGTTTTCGCCAAGAGAATAAAGGAAAGCCCTGCCGCCTGTTATTTGTCGCCCAAGCAGTCCTATAACCGCTGATAACCCAGTGGAGGTGAGCAAATGTGCCAAATAAAACAAACTCCCTTAACTTGTTAGTATGGTGGTCGGAGACAATGTTTATGATCGCCTATATTTCTCATTAGACAGATATCGTCGCCTTGTTCATCTTTAATCCATTCGAAGGTGAATCGGATAGACATGGAAAGGCTTGCCTCTCAAATGTTATCCGGACCCTGAACTCGTTTAACCCTTAAAGCCGGATGCCGCCAATTATCCTCAAACTGCCTTATCTTATCACTGAAAAGAAGTTTTATCTCTCTCGGCAATTTTTTCAAAGCTTGTTCAAATCGAGGAGATAGATAACTAAAAATTTTTTTCATCTTTTTCTTGACTATTCTATTTGATATACTTATTAATGCTTTAGTATTAAAACGATTAACGTTGAAAGTGGCTTCTAGTCCAGAATGAGCTACTTTCGTTTTTATCTGAATTTGCCAATCCCAGATTGATTTTCCGAGAAGCGACTCTTTTGAAGCTCCCGGTTTTTTACCTGAGGAGCTTTTTCTTATCTGTTTTACATATTTACTACATTTCGACATTTCCATGTATTTAGTTCGACAC
>DATMXV010000240.1:0-7701 GCA_035561335.1 Desulfitobacteriaceae bacterium | reverse complement strand
AGCGTACGTCCAATCCTAGAGGCAATAGCCCCCCTGTTGGCTATCAATACTTTAGTAAACATTAAATGCAGCTCCTTATCCGTTCCAAATCAGCAGGCGTACCGGGGTAGGATTAAAGGCATTGCAGGGGTTGTTAAGCTGGGGACAATTGCTGATCAGCACTGTGACAGGGCATTCCGCCCGCATCTCTACATAACAACCCGGCGCCGAAATTCCGGCGGCAAATTTCAGCCCACCCTCAGGCGTTACGGGAACATTCATAAAAAAGTTGATATTAGGGGCAAGATCACGTTTTTGATAGCGGTCGTTATAATGCGCCATCTGAAGCAAAAAAATATCACGGCAATTATGCATATCCTGAATATCCCTGGAATACCTTACGGTGTTGCTTTGGGCGGAACAAGCCCCTCCCAGGGTATCATGGAATCCGCAGGTATCAGCCACAATGGTAAGCAGTGCTTTTCCCGATTCCGTCCGCAGCACCGATCCGGTCGTCAGGAAAATATTTGCCTGAGCTGTAATAGTGGCGGTTACGCTATAATGGTCCTGAGGATTATCGGCATCGTAAAACAACGTATCTACAGCCTGATTACCTCCAAGATCTACAATACGGAGTATTTGCTTCGGCTTAAGCTCGTACATCCAGCCGTCGCCTGCCGGAATAACCCTGTTATAAACAGCGTCTGTTTCTTTTCTGACGCTCTCTGTTTTATTAAGAAAATCTGCCATTTCTTTTCCTCCCGCTATTCTGATAATAAAGCTAAGTAATCCCGGGTGTTTTCAAAAGCCCTCCGGTTTTCGGGTCTGCAGTTAACGCAATAATCCAGCGAATATACCGGCATAGCCGTTAGGACTTCCACCATCACAGGAACCGCAGGGTATTCCTGGCGCATATCAAGGGGATTCGGTGTATTGGACAAAATAATCAGGACGTCCATCTCGGTGCGCAAAGTGACTGTTGCGCCATTATTACAGTGTTCCTGAATATAATGCATACCGCCCTCGTTATCACACTGGACCTTGGCAAAAAGATTTACCGGGGGAACCATATCCCGCGCTTGAAGACCGTTTCTTGCCAATTCGATCAGAAAATTCTCGTATCCACTGCGCAGCCAGTCGTTTCTCATGTTCTGATAATCGGTCCGGCCGTATTTTTGATCCGTCTGCTCCCGCCCTGTCACCCCGGAGATCGTGTCATGCCATCCCAGGCTATCTTCAACGATGCTTGCCAGGACACGTCCATTGTCGCTCAGCAGCACGTTTCCCTTAGTAAGCTGCGCTGTGTACTGGGCTTTAAGTGTATCCGGCATATTATACCTTTCTGTTAAATCCCTGCGATTATAAAGCAACATTGCCAGATTGGCGCCGGCTTTCAGGGCAGTGAATCTCAGCAGCTTACCTTTACCAATGATTCCCGACCATTTTTCACCCGGACGCAAAATCGTCTTCCAGATTGTATCCATACTACTTCAACTCCTTTAACAAAATTGGATCTCTAACAAACAAAAACCGGGCAGGCTGAAATAATCAGTTCTCCCGGGTTTTTATCCCTCCGTGTACGTACTGTCGGTACGCGCCTTCTCTCGGACCTGACCGGGGCGCAACACCGCGCCCTGCGGAACCCTAGAAGACCATTTTCCATTATTTAACTTTCTGCTGCAACACCCGCTTCAGCATCCGCTTCCTTGTCATGAAGCAGTGCTGTAATATTTTGCCTGTATTCTCTAAACTCAAGAGTATCTTTAATTTCCAGCGAGCGCCTGTAAGACAGGTATATGGGAATGTTGGCTTTGATCATACTGGGCTGCCCGCTCATCACATACACCCTGGTTGAGAGAAATACCGCCTCCTCAATATCATGCGTAATGAAGACCACGGTGGGTTTATCCACCTGCCAAATTTGCCTCATCAAGAGCTGCATCTCAGATTTTGTCTGTGAATCCAGAGCGCCGAAAGGTTCATCCATCAGCAATACTTTAGGGCTGTTGGCTAATGCCCGCGCTATCGCTACCCTCTGCTGCATACCTCCGGACAATTCTTTGGGATAACTTTTTCGGAAAGAGGTAAGTTTGATAATCTCCAGATAGCGGTTAACAATCTCCTCAGCCTGCTTTCTGGGAATTTTTCTGATCTTTAAGCCAAAGCGGATGTTTTCTTCTACGCTAAGCCAGGGAAAAAGGGTGTAAGTCTGAAACACCATGCCCCTGTCGGCGCCGGGTTCGTCAATCAGCTTGTCGTCGAGGATCACAGTGCCGTCTGTGGCCTCATCCAGACCGGCCAGGATACGCAGCAGTGTGGACTTGCCGCAGCCGGACGGACCGACGATACTGACAAATTCATTATCCAGGATTTCGATACTCACGTCGGCAATGGCAACGGTTTCCCTTCTTTTATTCACATAAGATTTACGTAAATTGCTGACCAGAATCTTGCTGTTAGCAACACGCGCTTCTATCACAGAGTCGTTCCTGGTTTGCACCTGCTTCTTTCTCCCGAACATTATTTTCCTCCTTCAGCCCAGGGAAACAGTTTCCGGTTAGCTAAAGCAAACAGCCTGTCGGTTAAGAGCCCGAGGCAACCGATGATCAGGATACCGCCAAAAATGGCGTCTGTTTTCAGATAACGCTGTGCTTTTAAGATGTTGTAGCCAAGACCGCTGTTGGCTGCTACCAGTTCGGCTACTATCAGATAGGTCCAGGCCCAGCCGATCATGATTCGCAGTGTGTCCATTGTTCTGGGCGCGATAGCGGGAATAAGGACTTTCAGGATAACTGTTTTTCGTTTTGCCCCAAGTGTATAGGCCGCGCTAAGCAGATCCTCCGGCACAGCACGGACATTATCCGCGACCATAGGGATCAACTGGAAAAGTGTCCCCAGGAAAATCACCGCTATCTTGGCGCTTTCATCAATACCAAACCAAACCATAATCAAAGGTACGAAAGCCGGTACCGGCATATAACGGATAAATTCAGTCAAAGGCTGGATCAGGACTTTTGCCAAGTTGAATGTTCCGGCCAGTATGCCGAGAGGAAAGCCAATTGCCGCTGCTATAATAAAACCCATAAAGATGCGGTAGGCGCTGATTCCGATGTCCGGCCAGATTTGCCCGGAACCGAAAAAATTGATCAGATAAGTCAGTACAGATTTTGGGGTAGGCAAAAAAATCCGACTTATGGAACCTCCTTCGCTCAAGACCGTCCAGATGATAAGAACTAACAGGAAAACTCCCAGAGCAAGAGTGTTGGCTAATTTAGGGTCAATTTTAGTGCGAATTCGAAAAAGTTTTCTCAAGGGCGGACATCCTCTCTTACTTCTGTGCCAATGCTTTGGTATCCGGCGCTGTAAAATCCTCTCTGGTCTTGCTTATTTCCTGGATAAAGGACGGATCTAACATCTCTTCCATCTTTACCGGGATACTGTCAATCATCTTGACGCTTTGGAGGAACTTAGCAGTATCATTTAATGTATAAAGAAGGTATTTGAAATTATCCTGTTTTTCGGTCAACGCTGCGATGTTGTCTTTGATGGAAAACAGCTTTGATCCGGCCATCATACTTTTCATGTCTCCCACCGGGACATTTGCCTGCTTAGCCATATCGGCTACTGCCTTGTCAGGGTTCTGCTTGTAGAATTCCAGGGCATCAAAATAGACATTGATGAGGTTGGTTACAGCCTTGCGGTCTTTTTCAATAAGGTCATCACTGGCAATCAGCAGATCGGGGATAAGGCCAGGCGTATTAGCCGAGCTGTATAGCAAATGATTGTCCTTGCTGCCAAGCGCCAGCGACAGTGAAGGCTCCCATACGCAGGCCGCACCCACCTTGCCTGCCAGCATAGCGGTGCCGCTGTCATTTACGGTCATATTGGTATACTTAATATCACTTTCCTTCATCCCCGCCGATTCCAGAGCTTTCAGCAGGAAAAAATGCTCTATGGTACCAAATTCAGTCACAACATTCTGGCCTTTGAGATCCTTAATGGATTTGTACCTGGTATTGGCCACCAAACCGTCCGCCCCGTTTGAATTGTCACTGATCATGACAACTTTAAATTTAACGCCTTGGTTGTAGGGGGCAATCGTATCGCAGGCAGCGATATTGAGCAGATCAAGCCTGCCTGTATTGAAAGCCTGCAGGCTGTCACTATAGACCGGGAAATATACCAGTTCCACATTCAGGCCGTATTTTTGAAACAGGTTCTCTTCTTTGGCGATATACCAGACATACCAGGCGGGATAAGGTGATGTGCCAATAGTTATTTTTTGGCTATCCGCTGCCGTACTGCCGGCTGAGGGCGTCGAAGCACAGCCGCCTGACGAAATGACAAGCATTAGGATTAGTAACAAGCCAATGATTTTTTTCACAATGCGATTCATTCCTTTCCTTTAATATTGAGGTATCTTTTAAATTGAGGTATCTTTCTAAATCAATGCATCTTCATTTTCTTCTCCGGTTCTGATCCTGATACTGCGTTTAAGCGGTAAGACAAATATTTTGCCATCACCCTGCTGGTCCGTCTTGTTGACATTGATGACGGTCCGGCTCAGCCGGCTTTCATCCTCATCGTTGATATAGATGCTGATCAGTTTTTTCGTCATCAAACGATGGTCACAGTCATTCTGGTTATTAGGACTGCCATCACCCGCCGAAAATTCTACCTGCTGTTTTCCTCTGCCCCGGACATTCATCATACTGAAGGCACTGAAACCCTCCTGTTCCAGCGCTTCCTTAGTCTGACGGTATTTTTCGGGTCTGATTATTATCATGACTTTTTTCAATTAACCTCACCTCGCTTTGCTCAATATATTGAGTCCGGAAAAGGCAGAAAGCTACCTGGCATGCTGGAATATCATAATTCAGCCTTGCCACTGCTGATGGTGTAAGCCTTACTGACCGGTGTTACAAATATCTTGCCGTCTCCGTATGTCCCTTCGCTATCATTCCTGGCACTTTTCATAATCGTAGAAACAACCTTTTCTTCATCCTGGTCATCCACAACCAGGATAATCAGCTCTTTGGGCAGTTCACTGTATAAAACTGACTTTACTTTCAAGCCTTTTTGTTTTCCTCTGCCCAAAACACTGACTCGTGTCGCAGCTGGGAAACCCTGTTCCTGCAGACAGGCAAGAACCAAATCAGCTTTTTCAGGCCGGACAAATGCTTCAATCATAATCATTTTCCTTCACCTCTTTAAATTAAAAGGTGCTGCCTCTTCAGCAGCACCTTTGCTACGCTTATATTCCGCCCATAAGCATCTTTAAGCTAACTTCATTATAAACATTATAGTAACTATAATGTCAACAGCAATTCTCAAAGAAAATATTCACAGTTTTACTGGTATTTGAATTTCACTGATATACTCATATTCGTAATCCGAATAAGCCTTATCGGTAATGATAAGCACAAGTCCGTCCCCGGTGATTTCATAACAATTTTCCTTAATCTGCTTAGTTATCTCTCTGAAATAATTCTTGGTATCCTTATATGTCCCGACAAACACCATCGTAGCATAAATTCCTTCAGGCAGCGGGATGGTAGTTAAATTATCCGGAATGCTGTGCTCAAAGACCATTGTTATTCCTTTATAGTTGGCATAATCACCATTAATAATATTGTTTTTAGCGATCACCGAACCAAAAGGATTAAGATAAAGCTCATCTATGCTTTTTATTTCCATGCCCAGCTTTTTGATACCCAATTCATGCTCCACGAAAATGTCGCCGTTCCCGAAAGTAAAAAACAGCATTTGTCTTTCCGGCATCTGCTGGAATCTACATTTTCCCAGGATGTTTTTATCAAAATAGTTGTTTACGGTTTTAAGCATCAATTCTATTTTCTTCTTTTTATTCTTCAACCTTACTATTTCCTCATTGATAAAATCCACCCTTTTTTCCAACAAAGCCAGCATCGAATCTAAGCCCCTGTTTTTAAAATACCGTTTAATCTCCTTCAGAGGCATTCCCGTACCCTTTAAAAACAGGATCGATTCGAGATGGGCAAACTGCTCGATGCCGTAATATCTGTAGCCGGATTCTTCAATATATGAAGGTTTGAACAAATCAATTTTATCATAGTATCTCAATGTCTGGGCTGAGATTCCGTGTATCCGCGCCATCTCACCGATTAAGATCAGTGGATTCATTTTCGCACCCCTTTACATCTTAACGGCCGTAATTTTTTTACCTGAACCTTCTCTTTTAATCGCCTGGTTTAAACTATATAATAACCGAATTCCGGACGGAACGGAAATCGCAGGCTCTGTCTGGGAAGCCTGCGCCTGTGAAAACGCAGAAAACATAACATCTGCGGGGAGTTTGGCGTAAGATTAAAAATCGTATTGAACCTTAATTAAGCAAAGCCTTAAATCCGGTAATTCCTAATGTACCTATTATTGTCAGGATTATTGTCCAAACAATTATTCCGATCACCATCCAGATTATCAGCCGGGCAGGGGAGGCTCCCAATGATATTCCAATTGCCGCGCCAAGGGGAGCCCCCGTTAAAAGAGGTGATAACAGTCCTAACCCTATTATCCCATATTTGTTCCACACCCGGTAAATACGACTATTTTCTTTCCCGGTCTTTTTTCCACTTCTGCGCTTAATCAGCCAATTTCTAATCCTGTCTCCCAAGAAAGCAACTAATACTGCTGCCACAACCGAACCCAGAGCCGACGCTATACCTGTTAACAATGGATTAAGTCCTATAGCCAAGCCGGCTGGAATGGCTGCCCACAGCTCAATAATTCCCAAACCAATAACAGTTGTAATTTTAAAGAAAATCTCCACTCCCTAAACCTCCACTATCCAGAATGTCACCGTCACGGTTGAGATAGTATTTTACAACTCACTCAATTATCAGTTTTTCTATTGGCAGTCTTTTTCTTTATCTCTCCCGCAGTAATTATTTTCAGGAAACATTAGGGTCAGCTGATCAGAAAAATACTTTTAAAGAATATACATATGGTACTCCGGCTAATACTCCAAAACTTTCCCATTTGAGAAAAGATAAATCAGCTTGTCCTTGACCTTCTTTCCGGTCAGCTTTTCCAGGGCCCGGGCATAATAACTGATCTGGGTCCTGTACCTTTCCCGGAGCAAATCCACCCTGCCCGGGGCTGCATAATCCGTCTTATAATCCTGGAGGACAATCCCGTCCTCTTCCTCAAAATAGCAATCGATAACTCCCTGCAAGAGCAGGGTTTCATTTTTGGAGATATAGAAGAAAAGAAGTCATCCAATTGGTATGTATCAGGCAGTTTAAGCTGGTAGTTGGTGCCTTCAACTTTCATTTCCCCAATAGGAATGCGCTCGTTCTGTGCCTGGACCGCTCCCAGCACCTGTGTCCAATTAATATTGTAAAGCCGCAGTTTATTGCTATCCAGGTCAATGCGGACCTCCTGATCAGGCAGGCCGATGATTTCAACCTGAGATACGCCGGGCAAGGTACCCAACTGGTCTTTCCAGTTTTTCAGCACCGCCCGCAATTGATATAATTGTGACGTATCATTGGCAGTAAGATTGAATGTATAGAAGGCGTTTTTAGCCAGGTCATCATTAATTACCGGCTGCTCGGCATCGGGCGGCAGGTCTGCTTCAGCATCTTTACCTTTTTGCGCAGTTCGTCCCATTTCTCCGCTGGATCAACTCCCGAAGCAGCTTCTTTTTTATTGCCGCAGCCGCTGAATAACAATACTATAAAT
>DATMXV010000239.1:0-10183 GCA_035561335.1 Desulfitobacteriaceae bacterium | reverse complement strand
GGGCTGTGTGTAAACACAGCTCTTTTGTCATATTGCATCAGGCGTCAAGGCGTCAAACCTTGAACGGCAAAAATTTTTATTAATTTTAAATAATATTTAGATGCTGTTTTAAATAATATTCAGAAAGAGCTGTTTAAGAAGGCTGAAAAGCGATTCAGGCAGCTTCCGGACGCAAAAAAAATCAAAATGACAGCGCAAAAGAAGGTAAAGAGCAGGACTTAAGAGAAAAAAGCCGAATAACTATATAGATTGTCTTATTAGATTGGATTATTGCCAGGGATCAAATATTTTGGGGGTGAAGTAATGTATTATTTGTATGTCCTTATTTTCTTTATTCTTGTTATCTTTTTCTGCGGGATCAGGATTGTCCGGCCGACGCACCGGGGTTTGATCGAAACATTCGGCAAATATACCAGGTTTGCCAATCCGGGTTTTCACTGGATTATCCCGCTGATCCAAAAACTTTACCAGGTGAATACAACAGAGCAAATGGTTAACGCCAATCCCCAGGTGATCATCACCAATGATAACCTCAATGCCACCGTGGATGCCCAGGTTTATTTCAAAATTAAACCGGATGAGGAAAATGTCAAAAATTCCATGTACAATGTCAACAATTATCAGATTCAGATTGTGTCCCTGGCCCGGACGACACTCCGGAATATCATTGGGACCCTGTCCTTGAAATCGGCGAACAGTGAAAGAGGCAGAATCAACACCGACCTGCTCCAGACCCTGAAAACAGAGACCCATAACTGGGGTATTGATATCATGAGGACCGAGCTGAAAGAGATTGATCCCCCGAAAGATGTCCAGGATACAATGAATAAAGTTGTCAAGGCGGAGAATGAAAAGATCGCCGCTATTGACTTTGCCACCGCTGCCGAAACAACTGCCGACGGGATCAAACGGGCTGAAATCAAGAAAGCGGAAGGTGTCAAGCAGGCAAAAATTCTGGCGGCGGAAGGCGAGGCCCAGGCTATTAAGCTGGTAAACGAGGCCGCTAACCTCTATTTTATAGGCAATGCCCAGCTTCTGAGAAAACTGGAAGCGGTGGAAACTTCTCTGAAAGCAAATGCCAAAGTGATCGTTCCCGCCGAAAGCGAACTGGTTAATGTGATTGGGGAACTGGCTGGGGTCCTTCCCCTGAAAAGGGAAGACGTAAAGCCCAAAGATAATAAAAATTAATTTACCCAATAAAAAAGCCTATTTCCCTCAGATAAACTCTGAGGGAATATTCTATTAAGCGGGATTGTATTTATTATTGAGTGCCTGAGTTGCCCAAGTTTGCGCTTGGTTGTATAATACCAATGTTGTATACTTCTCTTAAACCCCCAACGGGTTTGCCGGCCGGCTTAAGATACGCTGAAGAACAGGGTTTGGCTGGGAAGAGCTGACATAATTGCTTATTGTTTTATATATCTTTTACATTTAAATAACATTCTTATTACGTTACGATTATATAATGAGTTCAAGATTTCATAAAAGAAAAGGAGCATTACATGTACAGTCTGACCTATGGGGAAATTACCTTCACAGAAATGGTTTCAATTATTAAGACCTATACCGCTCAGGATGAAAATGCGGATTATACAATTGCTGTAGGAACAGACAGCCAAAACCATAGTTACAATTACACCAAGGTACCGGTTTCTGTCGGTATTCATAAGGTGAAAAACAAGGTTGGGCGCGGCGGCATTTATTTTTATGAAATCCAGAGAACAAAAAAAATCTGTAACATCAGGCAAAAGATATTTTACGAAACATATCTCAGCATTGAGTTTGCCATAAAATTACGCAATTTGTTTGAGGAAATCGCTATTCCCTACGAAGTGGAAGTACATGTTGATGTCGGTTACAATGGGCCAACCTCAGACCTGGTTGCCGAGGTTAAAGGCTGGGTCAGATCCTGCGGCTTTCATTGTGTAATAAAACCAAATTCCTATATGGCTTCAAGTGTTGCCAATAGATTATCCAAATGAGCAAATTACTATAAACAGCCGGAATCGCTGGACTGATGCGACTTCCGGCTGTTTTTGATTTGATTCTTATCTTGAGTATTATGATTTTGGGTTTCTCAAGACGGTTTTCCTTAATTATCAGGCGCCTTCCCTTTTTAGCCTGGTAATTAATTCATTTACCCGCTTCACCTGTAAAGCAAAGGCCTCGAGTTTTATGTCTATCAGCTGAGGAAATGTATTGCCGTCCGCTTCAATGTTCAAAAAGGGCAGGTGCGGATAAACCTCCAGGACATCCTGGACCAGTTTCTGGAGGGAGATTTGTTGTTTGTGCCTGCTCAATTGTTGGCTTAAAACCGCCTCGGAAATCCTGGAAGGCATGCAGCCAAAAGGACCGATGGCAATAATCCCGTCGACATGATCGATTATTTCACTGATCGAGGTCCCGATAGTCAGGATCGCCTCGCCGGAAAGCCGGGGGGAGATCAATTCCTTGGCGCTGTCAATAATTTTCTCAATCTCAATCACATGGTATTCGAACAGGTTTGACTTGGCCAAAATACTTTTGATCGCCTTTTCGATTTTGCTCCTGGCGATATATTCCACGAAGAGATTTACTTTATCTTTGAAGGTGGCCTCTTCCGAAAGGTCGTTTTTGACGAGATAATCACAGTAATATACCCATTCGGCGATGGGGGCAATCTTGGTGATGATCCCTTTTTGGGCAAGTTTCTCCACCAGCCCTTGTTTGGAAAATTCATCACGCCGGACATAAATTTCCCCGACGACAGTTACTTTTTTCGTCTTGACCAGGGAATTCTGCAAAGGGATTTGGGCTAACTTGGCGGCAGCCTCCTGCAAGGTGTTTTTCAGTCCGGCCCAGCTGTCTTGTTCAATACTTCTTTCGATGAGCCGGACGCTCTGGTCGAACACTTCCAGGGCCTTTTTCTGGTCGCCGGCCAGCACTAAAATCGCGCTGTAAATATCCTGCAGCACATCAGATGCCACCACCGAGATCCAAGCCCTCAGCTTATAGGTGGCCCCCAGGCCGCCGTAACTGTTACCCGAGGAAAGGGTTAAGAGGGCCACATTTGCGATCCCGAGTTTTTGCATCAGATTTTCGGTATAGACGTGATACTGGCCAAACCGGCAGGGATCAGGGGCCTCGGGCATAAAGTAGACGAAGGTTTTAGTTTCATCCTGGTACTTGTTCAGATAATTTAACAAACTGCCTACGGTCAGAATCAGGGGCAGGCATTCTTTACAGGTGGAATTAGCCCTTCCCAGATGAAGTTCGTTTTCCGTGGGGGCCAAAAGGGCCTCGGCATCGATGTCGACTTTCCGGAAAGCTGCCGCCATATAGCGGGAACCTACATAGCCCATGGAAGGAATCAAGACTTTTATCCGGGGATCAGTCAGGGGAACATATTCTCCGGACGCTAATTTGACTAGCTTTTTCTGATAATCATATTTGGCTGGTTTGCTTGGTTGGCTGTCCCGGTTGTCAACGGCAGGCTGATAATTCAGCATCACATCGATAAAGGCGTCAATCCGGGTATCGATCCCGGCGTCGGCAGTATGACTGTCCAGTTCCAGGGTCAGGGAAGGTTTGTCTCCCATCAGGTTCCGGAAATAAGAAATAATAAAGGAGTCCGGGCCGCAGCTGAAATTAGTGATATAAGTGCCAAAAAGCTGGGGATGGCGGGCGACCAGTTTTGCTGCTTTGAGGATCATCTGGCCCATAGACCAGTACATTTTAACTTGCGGTTCTTCTTCTTCCAGGGGCAGGAAATCATAAGGAATTATCTTGTAACCCCGGGAAGCAAATTTTTCCGGGATCCCCATATTCCCGTCTTTAACCAGGGCATTATAGGGCCTGCCGAATAAGACAACAGCTTTTTCGCCTGTTTTTTCAAGAGCGCTCAGGAAATCCCGGCCGGTTTCCTTGCATTCTTTGAAAAACGAGTTTTGGATATCACAAGCATAGCGGTAGGCGGACAGGGCCTGATTTTTATCAAAACCCAGGGCCTGGCCGATTTCGCTGAATTTGGCGCTGAGATGCTCATATCCTTGGGCAAAGTCCAGAACAGGGGAGAGGATTTTTTTGCTGCCGGTCCCGAAGGTTGTTTTCAGATAATAGCTTTCTCCCTGAACAAGCGGGCAGGTCAGGCTGATGGGAATACTGTTTTCGACATACATCCCTTTAACATGCGGCAGAAAGATATAATCCACGTCCAGTTTCAGGAGCTCTTTAAAATATTCATGGGCCAGGTTAACCGGATAACAAAAAGCCGAATCCTTTTTAACTACGGTTTTTTCTTTCAGGTCCGCTTTCCCGGGCATAACTACTTCCAGGCCAAGTTTATGGAAAAAATTATAATAGAGCGGGAAAAGGGTATTAACGAGCAAGGATTTATTGACGGCTATTTTCCCGGCCCGGCCCTGATTGGGATTTAAATTATAGCTGAAATCCCCATAAATCATTTCTTCCCGCAACCTGACCAGATTATTGTCCGGGGAATTGGTTTGCTCAGCCTTAACCGTACTGTACTTGCCGCAGATCCCGCCGAAGGGGTATTTGCGGCCTTCAATCTCAATCATCAGGACCTGGCATTTCCGGTCGCATTCCGTATTCCCGCCCTGGCAGATGAAGGAATCAGCATAGCGGACATCCCGGTTGATAAGCCGGTCCAGATCATATGCCGTTTCCTTGGTTAGCCCGTTTTGCAGCTTATCCTTGACCATCAGGGCAACCCCAAAGCAGCCCATCAACCCCGGTTCCGGGGGGACAATTATCCGGCGGTCCAAAAGGGAAGCCATGGCCACAGGAATAGCTTGGTTGTAGCAGACCCCGCCTTGCATAAAGATTTTCCGGCCGACAAAGCGGTCGCCTTTGACCCGGTTCAAATAATTCTTGCAAATCGAATAAACCAGGCCGGCAACGACATCCCTGATCTGGATATTTTCCTGTAAAGCTGTTTTAATATCACTGCCGATAAAAGCGGCGCATTGATCATTAAAGTCCGGAGGCTGGGACCCTTCCAGGGCAATATCCTGAATATTTTTCACATCAATGTTCAGGAATTCGGCCGCGCTCTCTTCCAAAAAGGAACCGGTCCCAGCTGAGCAGGCCTCATTCATGGCATAATCGCAGGGCACGCCGTTAATGATGTGGGTATACTTGGCGTCCTGGCCGCCGATTTCAAAGATTGTGTCAACCTCAGAATCAAAATAGACAGCCGCCGTGGCGTGGGCGCTGATTTCATTATAGACGCTGTCGGTCAGGGCATGGAGGGCGGCAATCTGTCTGCCGGAACCGGTGACCCCGAGCCCGCTGATTTTCAGCCGGCATTTTAAATCATTTTTGAGGGAACTGTAACAATTCCTGGCGGCCTTAACCGGGTCGCCCAAGGTTTTCCTATAGACAGAGGCCAGGATGGCATTGTCCTGAACCCGGACCAGGACCGCTTTGGTTGTGGTTGAACCGACATCAAGGCCCAGGATGCATTGATCGCCCTCCTGCATCCCGGCATAGTTAAGCTCCTTAAACTCAACTTTATCCCGGGAGAGCTGCAATTCCGGTAAAATGGCAAATGATTTTTTTTCGTCCAGAAAGATGGAGTCCGGGTCGTCCGCGGCCGCAGTTTCGTTTTCCAAGCCCCATAAGGCGCAGCCCAGGGCCTCGAAATAGGCGGCTTCTTCCGGAATAACCAACTGGGATATGTGCTTTTTCAAGCAACTAACCATTACTTTATTCTTGCTGCAGCCCCCGATCAGCCAGACCTTTTTAGCGGCGTTTTCGCCCAAATGTTCCAGAATCCGCTCCGCCATCATCCCGCAAAGCCCGATGATTATACTGGCCTTATCCTGGCCCTTATTCAGGGCATGGGTACAATCGCTTTTGCAAAAAACGGAACAGCGGCCGGAGAGGGCATAGGGCTGAGCGGCATTTTCGATCCCTACGGCTTCAGCTAAACCAATGTCCATTCTTTTGATCTGCTGCAGGAAAAATTCCCCCGTGCCGGAGGCGCATTTATTGCCGGTAAAAATATTGATAATCTTGTCACTGGCATCCAGTTCATAGGTAGTAAAAGTTTCGGCGCCGGCACAGGAGATGTAATTCGCCGGACCATAGCGGTCTTTTAAAAAGGAATAAGCATACTCGATTGCCTCAGGTTCGGAGATTGAGGTCAAATTCAGCAGATTTTTATACTTCCGGCCTGTTAAAACGATTTTGGCCCCGGATTTTAAAGCTTCAGCGCCAATCAGATTTTGAAAAGTTTTTTTAATGTTCCCTTCATGGATTTTCGAGCTAATATTTAAAATCCTGGGATTGTTAGCTGTTTTCTCCAGATCCACCCTGGTTATTGTGGCTGCTCCTACACATACACCTATTGCACGCATTTAAGATACCCTGCCTCCCAAACTGTTTGTTACTCATTTGATGGCCGCAATCAAAAAGTCCCGGCCTCTTTGCTTTGGTACATTATAGAATTCTTCCTTAATAGATTATTTCCTTTTTAATCAGACATAAAAAATTTCTGGGGAAGAAAATCTTATTTCAATTACTTTTTCAGGTCCTGCATACAGAAGACCAGGCCTTTTTTCCGGCGATGGTAGTTAATACATTGGCAGCACTTGCCATGTCTTTTACAAGTAGTATTAAGGCAGGGACAACTCTTGTTAAGAGTACAGTTATCCCTTGCTATCGGCTTCTTAAGAAGATTTTTAGAAATATTCAATGTTCACATCTCCAAAGCTTTTCTAAATAATTATGCTTACGGGTTGGGCAGGTGACGATGAATCTTTCGGAATATAAAAAAGTAAACCCTATCAGGCAATCGCTTAAGGGAGAAGCCCGATAGGATTTCTGCTGCCGCACCTCACTTGATTTCTCCTGCCGCCCCTCACTCTGAATCTACTCTGACCAGAGAATCCGGCTCAACCAGCTCTTTTTCCAGAAGATACTCCATCAGCAGCTTAGCGGTCCTGCCGGTCAGTTTCAGGCAATTGTGCAGGTGTTCCGGGGAATCAAATTCATAGGGATTTAAGGTCCGGCAGCAAGTCGCCCCAAATTCCTTGGCAAAACGCTCATGGAAATCGTGGGCAAGACTATAGATCTGGTCCCTGGCTTGCCCGCTGTCCAGGCGGCCCTTCAATAATCCCAGGACCATGACAGAGGCTGTTAAGGCCCCACACATACAACCGGCATGGCCTAACCCGCCTCCGAAACCGGAAGCTGTTTTTAAGCCTTCCGGGCTTAAAGGATTGTTAAGGATCTCGTTGAAAGCCCGGAGAATAGCCTCCGCGCAATTATAGCCGTCTTTGAATTTGTTACCTGCTAGGGAACGGGCTACTAAAGCTATATCCTTCATTTGGTTTACTCCTCTTAACTTTTTTTCAGATAAATCGATAAATCGTATAGCTATATTTTTCTGGATAAACGCGGATATTCCTGCTATCAGGAAATCAATAAAGAATTATTTGAGTCAAAACCTCGCATTTAAAGATTCAACCGGTTCTTCCGGATTATCGTTAAACTTTTCTTCAAAGTAAAAGGCGCCTTGCTGTTGAAATAGCGGGCGCTTTTTTGAGGCCGGGACCGTTTTTCGTTGAAGCAGCATAAATAAATATCTCTGTTAAACGGATCTTAATGATAGTAGAATACAGGTAAGAAGCCCAAGCCAAAGTCAATTAATAATAAGAGAAGGGTGTTAAAGATGCAGGAAATTCATGTTGTGACCTGTTTTGTCGAAAACGACGGGCTCGTCCTGATTGTGAAAAGAAGTTCCCGGGTAGGGACTTACCGGCAAAAGTGGTCGGGAATAAGCGGCTATCTGGAAAGCGGGAAGACTGCCCTGGAGCAAGCCTGGCAGGAACTTCAGGAAGAGACCGGTTTGAATCCTGCCAATGCCTCCCTGGTCAAAGAAGGCGAGCTGCTGGTTGTCAACGACGAGGAGTTAGATAAAAGCTGGTTTGTCCATCCTTTTCGCTTTGTTGCGGATGAAATAGACCAGGTTAAACTTGACTGGGAAAACACGGAGCATGTCTGGATCAATCCGGAACAAATCCATACCTATCAGACGGTTCCCGGTTTGGCTGAGGCCTGGCTGAAAGTGAAATGAAAATTGAAGGTTATCATCTTTAGGAATGATTGCCTCAATTGGACGATATATTGGAGAAGGTTTGTTAAAATTCTTGACCCTGGATATATTTTGTAGGTTATAACTGTAAATCTCTTTTTGACCTTTTTAATATTCTCAAGTAATGATTGGCTTCTCTTAATACATGGTCTGCCAAGAGGGGAATAATTATTGATTTAATCTTACATGTCAGTAACCCTTCTGTCCCGGCCGCTTTAAAATCCCTGAATGCTCGGGTGGCAGTAATTGTTTCCCGAGTTAAATTACTTAAATCCGACTTGTTTAACGCCGCTCCCGGAACCATTTGTCCAAGTGAATTGAATTGTCTGTCAAAGTCTTCAGCTTTAATAATTAGACCGGATTCAGTTGGATCTAATAAATGACGAATAAACTGGGCGTGCTCCGCCATTTGCCTATTCCAAAACTTTTCTTCTTCAATAGCTTCCCGGATAAAATCAACTGCCATATGCCGTTGCAACCGTTCTAAATGGTTAATATAGAAAAGTGCTTCTCTCCGGATATGAATTATTAATAAAGGGAAATTGAAAGTGAATAATTTACATTGCAGCATCCCCTTAAGGATCTTAGTCTTAAATTGAACCAAAGCATTTGTCAAACCAATAGCTTTCTGATTTAAAGCAGTGACTTGAGCCTCAAGCTGCGGGTTGCTTACCCCTGCCTCTGGAACCAGTCTTAGTTCTTCCATAGTAATAACTGATTCAATAGATATACCGGAAAGTTCCTGGGTAATTTGTTCCGCCCGTAGCGTTTTATCTGTTATCGCTTCTTCCGAGTTTAAGGTTTTTTCACTGACAACCCCGTTTGCCAGGATTACTGCCTCCTGTAACACTTCGGCAAATTGACACTTAAACGTATCCGCCTGTTGGGCAAATGCGGCATCTTTTGCTACAAAACCAGCTTCCAGAAAAATAGAATGTTCCTTCATAATTCGGCCAAAAAAGAGGTGCAGTTCCAGTGATTCCCGGACAAAATCTCCCGGCCTTAACAGTGCGCTCAAATAAACCCCTCCTTCGTTGGTTTTTATGCTAAATCATATTAGTATATGAAGGCAATTAGTCTATTGTCTCGCAAAAATCTCCAGGCGTAATGTGTTAAAGTTAAGGCCAAACTGAAAGAGGGAGGCTCCTTATGGTAAACAGAGATAAACAAAGGAATTATAGCCCAATGAATTATTCAAATTCATTGGGCTATAACCCCTTGAAATAAGCGAGCATCTGGGCACAATCATTAACCAGATCAATTAAATGAACGCAGCCCTGGCCATTGCCCAGGACCGCGGCAATTTCTTTCTTGGACAGTCCTTTTAAGTCAAGACCCGGCAGGTTGGCCAGGAAAGCATCCGCTTCCGAGCAAATCGGGTTAGGAGGACGGACAAAGCCGCCCTCCGCTTCCAGGACTGTACTGCCTTTTAGCTTGAGGTTGACGCTTGTTTCGTGGCGGCTGTCGCTGAAATAGCCGGTTAATAAATATTGCTCCTCTCCAGGCAAAGAATAGAGGTTTTGGGTTTTAAAACGCACAAACAAATTACCAAGCGGCCTTTCATCCCGGCCCCGGTCGGGCTTACCGAAAGTTACCCGGTCCAGGTTACTGTATAAACAGCAGGAGTTCAGGCCGGATGTTCTCCACATGAGAAAAAATTCTTCCAGGGAAGCATAACCGCGTTCTGCCAGGAGAAAGCGTTCGGACTGAATAATTCCCTTGATTGCTTCCGCAAACAAAGCAACGGCCAGAGTGTCCTTAAGAAAGGCCGCTGTTTTCTTTAAAGTAGGCCCGGCGCCCAAATAAGCTTCTGAACCAAGCAGGGGCGTAACCTGGCGGGATTCCGAACCATAATAATCTCTTGTTCTCTGTTCTTCCAGCCAGGCATCCTTAATGATAAAGGTTTTTATATCAACCAAGAGGTGGGCCGCGGCTTCGCGTTGGGTATCCAGGTAACTTGTTTTGGCTTTAAGCTGCCCGTTGGGACTTCGCCCAACCTCTATATACCAATTGCACTGAAAAAGGCTTTTCATATCGTGTCCTCCTGCTTAAATAATTGCTGAATAGCATTTTATTTTATTA
>DATMXV010000238.1:0-15315 GCA_035561335.1 Desulfitobacteriaceae bacterium | reverse complement strand
AACCTTGATAATACAAAAATAAAGAATGGTGAGGTCCGAAGTGAATAAAGAGGACGCAGAACTACTGGATTGTATTGAGCAGGTTTACTGTTTTTTAGAAAAGTCTTTATTACATATTAAAAAAGTCAGGTCAGTTCATGTCACAAAACTTGAGACCTGGTCGGAAGATCTTCGCAGCCAAAGACGGATTTTTGAGGATATTTCCCTGCCGGCCCGTTTAATTATCGAATATTTGCTTGAATTGCAGTATAATGGGGGTCAGGTAGCCATAGAATTAGATCATTTGAGGCTTTTCCCGAATAATGTCTGTAATGTCAAAGTGGAAGAATTCGGAGTTATCAAGGTTGTTTTGGGTGATATAGAAATTTTCTGGCGTGATTATGATTATTACTATTATTTTTATCCTGATAAAGTAGAACTTAGAGCAAATGATGAAAGATCTTCCATTAAATTATTTTTTTCGCTGGATTTCAGCAAACATATTTCTGCAAGATTAGCAGAATTAAATGAATTGCCTAATATTAAATATATCCACCCGCAAATAGAACAATGGTAAAGGCAGGTGTAATTTATTAATGTTGGAACAGGGTTTAATCCAGGTTTATACGGGAGACAGCAAAGGAAAAACAACTGCAGCTTTGGGTTTGGCAATTAGAGCAGTTGGACATGGCTTTAAAGTTTTTATAATTCAGTTTATGAAAGGACAAGGCTATTATGGTGAACTTCAGGGATTAAAGCGGTTGGAACCAGAGTGCCGGATTGAGCATTATGGAGGCAAAGGATGGGTATATTTAGGCAACCCCAGTCAGGAAGATATCCAGGAAGCCCAAAAAGCTTTATTGAGGGCAAAGGAGATTATTACCAGCGGTCAGTGGGACATTGTTATTCTGGATGAAATTTTTAACGCTATTTGGTTTGAACTAATACCTGAAGATGAAGTTCTTAAATTATTGGAATTAAAACCGCCTCATGTTGAATTAGTGCTGACCGGCCGGAATGCTTCAGATAAAATAAAAGCTAAAGCAGACCTGGTTACGGAAATGGTTCAGATCAAGCATCCTTATGAACAAGGGATCGCCGCCCGGAAAGGGATAGAGTTTTAATATACGCCATACAGGATTTTAAAAGGACATCAGATTGTGATGTTCTTTTTTTTTGTTGAATTATTTCTTCACATGTCTCATATTTTTGAACGGGGCATATACTTAAACTATAGCCGTAACCTGAGCAATGTTAAGAATTAAGGAGGGCTACTATGAAGGTTATTCAGTGGCTTAGGGATTATAAAGAAAGTGAAGCCGGATTAAATTGGAATGGGACTTTTGGTGAGTATCTGGAACTTGTAACTAAAAATCCCCATTTGGCAATGCATGCACATGCTCGAATATACGAGATGATTATGGCAGCCGGCGCAACTAATGTTAATGGCAACAAAAAATACAACTTTTTTAGTGAAGAACTTTTTGGAATTGATAAGCCCCTGGAGAAGTTGGTTGAAGAATATTTTCATAGTTCGGCTAAGCGTTTGGATGTTCGAAAAAGAATACTCTTATTAATGGGTCCTGTGAGCGGGGGAAAATCAACTATTGTCTGTATGTTGAAACGGGGCCTGGAGGAGTTCAGTAAAACTGACAAAGGTGCTGTCTTCAGTATAGATGGCTGCCCTATGCATGAAGATCCGCTGCATTTACTGCCAATAGCCTTACGCTCCCGCTTTGAACAAGAGTATAATATCAAGATTGAGGGTAATTTGTGTCCGGTCTGCCGGATGCGTCTGGAAGAAGAATTTGCCGGGGATGTAGAAAAGGTCCCTGTCAAGCGGATTCTGTTTTCTGAGGAAGAACGGGTTGGGATAGGAACATTTACACCTTCTGATCCAAAATCTCAGGATATTGCCGATTTGACCGGGAGTATTGATTTTTCAACGATAACTGAATATGGTTCTGAATCCGATCCGCGTGCTTATCGCTTTGATGGGGAACTAAATAAGGCCAATAGAGGATTAATGGAATTTCAGGAAATGCTCAAATGTGATGAGAAGTTTCTCTGGAACCTCTTAAGCCTGTCTCAAGAGGGCAATTTCAAAGCGGGAAGGTTTGCCTTGATTTCCGCTGATGAATTAGTGGTTGCCCATACAAATGAAAATGAATATAAGGCATTTATAAGCAACAAGAAAAATGAAGCCCTGCAATCACGAATTATTGTCTTAATGGTCCCTTATAACCTGAAAGTAAGTGAAGAGGTTAAAATATATCAAAAATTAATTGGTCAAAGTGATATTCAGGGAAAGCATATCGCGCCCCACGGCCTCTGGACTGCTTCAGTATTCAGCATCCTCTCCCGGATGCAGCCTTCAAAAAAACAGGGTATGGATTTGATCAAGAAGATGCGTCTTTATGATGGTGAAGATGTGGAAGGTTTTAATCAAAAAGATGTCAAAGATCTTCTGACCGAGGGAGAAGAACTAGGGGAAGGGATGACTGGGGTTGATCCCCGTTATGTCATTAACCGGATTTCCACAGCGCTGATTCGTGACCAGCATTCTTGTATTAATGCCATAGATATATTGCGGGCCTTGAAGGATGGGCTTTCCCAGCATAGCTCAATCACTAAGGAAGAGAAGGAGCACCTTGTTAACCTTATTGCTCTTGCCCGCAAAGAATATGATGAAGTCGCCAAAAAAGAGGTTCAAAAAGCTTTTGTTTACGCCTATGAAGAATCAGCTAAATCATTGCTGAATAACTATCTGGATAATATTGAAGCATATTGTAATTCGAGTAAAATACTGGATCCAATAACCGGTGAAGAGTTAGATGCTGATGAACAGTTAATGAGAGGGATTGAGGAGCAGATAGGTGTCTCGGAAAACGCCAAAAAAGCATTCCGCGAAGAAATTCTTATTCGTATTTCGATGCTGGCAAGGCAGAGCAAATCTTTTGATTATACATCGCACGAACGCCTGAAGGAAGCGATTGAGAAAAAATTATTTGCGGATCTTAAGGATATTATTAAAGTAACAACCTCTGTCAGCCATCCGGATCAGGAACAATTACGCAGGATAAACGATGTTACCGATCGCCTGGTAAGACAGCATGGATATTGTCCTGTTTGTGCCAATGAGATAGTCAGATATGTTGGTTCGCTCCTCAATCGCTAGTGAGGAGGGGTTTAATTGAAGGACGGAGTAATTGTCAATCGCGAAGATTGGGGTTTGCATCGTAAAGGTCATCTTGATCAAAGCCGTCATAAAGAAAAAGTACAGGAAGCAATTAAACAACAATTAGGAGACCTGATTGTTGATGAAAGTATTATCTTATCTGACGGAAAGAAAGCTTTAAAAATCCCAATGCGCTCCCTGGAAGAATTTCGTTTCAGATATGATTTTAATAAAAAACAACACACAGGACAAAGTAACCAAAAAGTTAAACCGGGAGATGTTATAGGTAAGGATACCAACGGGAAAGCTGCGGGAAGCGGAAGCGGGGCAGGCGAAGAGCCTGGTATAGATATCTATGAAGCAGAAGTAACCTATGAGGATATAGCGGCTATTCTTTTCGAGCAGCTAAGTCTTCCTAATCTTGATGATAAAAAACGGCCGTTAATATCACATGAACGGCCGGAATTCAACGATGTCCGAAAAAAAGGCCTGACAGCAAATATTGATAAAAAGCGGACTTTACTGGAGAGTATCAAACGCCAGGCGCGAGAACAAGCTAAAGCGGACGAATTGAAGATAACACCTGAAGATTTACGCTACAAAACCTGGGAAACGCGTCCCAGTTATGAGACTAATGCTGTAATTTTAGCGATGATGGACACCTCGGGTTCTATGGGGCAATTTGAGAAATATATCGCCCGTACTTTCTTCTTTTGGATGGTCAGGTTTTTGCGGACAAAGTACGGAAATGTTACTATTCGCTTTCTTGCCCATCATACAGAGGCTAAAGAAGTTACTGAAGAAGAGTTTTTTACCAAAGGGGAAAGCGGGGGTACCAGGTGTTCCTCTGTTTATCAGCTGGCCTTGGAGATAATTGAGAAGGATTATCCCCCGCAGCACTACAACATTTATCCAATTCATTTTACTGATGGCGATAATATCAGTTCAGACAGTAACAGGGCCCTGGCCCTTATGACTAAATTAGTAGAAATAAGCCGGGTAGTTGGTTATGGTGAAATTTTGCGAACCCATTATTCCAGCACTCTAATGGCAACTTTAAAGCGTATAACCGACCCTAAATTACGGTTAGCAACAATTAAAGACCGGAACGAGGTTTATCTGGCTTTGAAAAAAGTATTTTCTTAGGAATTTACAGGAATAATCAGCCAAAATTAAATTGAAATAACGGGAACTTGAATCTGATCCGGCTGGGGGGGATGGTCATGGATAATGAGATTAAAGAATTAAACGCTTTTGCTAAGGAAATCGAAAAAGTTGCCCGTGATCTAGGCTTGGATTTTTTTCCGGTATATTTTGAGGTTTGCCCGGCGGAAGCATTATACACATTTGGGGCTTACGGAATGCCGGTTCGCTTTACGCATTGGAGCTTTGGTAAAGCTTTCCACAGGCTTAAAACCCAATATGACTTAAACTTAAGCAGGATCTATGAACTGGTTATAAACTCCAACCCATCATATGCTTTTTTGCTTGAGGGTAATAAGCTCATCCAAAATAAACTGGTTATCGGACATGTATATGCCCATGTGGATTTTTTCAAAAATAATCGTTATTTTAAAAATACGCCCCGGGATATGGTGGAACGGATGGCTGCCCATGCCCAACAAATTCGCAATTATGAATTACAGTTTGGCCAGGATATTGTTGAAAAGACAATCGATGCCGTATTCTCTATCCAGGAACATGTTGATCCGCGTTCCCATATTGGAAAAAGAAAGCTGGAAGAAAAAGACCAGACTAAAAAAAAGAAAAATAATCCGCTCCTTTCACCCTATGAAGATTTGTGGTCTTTGAATGAAAAAAAACCGGAAGGTGAGGAGCCGGATAAAATTGAATATGAGGATTTGCTACTCTATCTTATTGAACATGCTCCCGGCCTTCAGGAATGGCAGCGTGATATTATAAGTATGATCAGGGACGAATCATTATATTTTTATCCCCAGATAGAAACAAAAATTATCAATGAAGGCTGGGCCACTTTCTGGCATTCAAGAATTATGCGGGAAATTGGAATTGGAGATGATGAAACTGTAGATGTGGCGATCATGCACAGCCAAGTGGTCCAGCCTTCGCGTGGTGCTTTAAATCCTTACTATTTAGGAGTTAAAATCTGGGAAGCATTGGACAAAAAATATGACCGGGCCACACTCTTTGATGTGCGGGAAGCGGAAAATGATGTTTCCTTCATCAGAAACTACCTTGATAAAGAAATAGTCGAAGAACTGAACCTGTTTAATTTTCGTAAAATGGGCTCACAATGGCAGGTTACCGATACCACCTGGAAAAAGGTCAGAGATAACCTGGCCAGTCAATTAGTTCATGGCGGGAATCCCACTATAGTCGTCAGTAACGGGGACTATGGAGATAAAGGCGGACTACTTCTCAGGCATTGTCATGAAGGACTTGATCTGGATTTAAATTATCTGGAAAAGACCTTGTCCTACGTTCAGTATTTATGGGGCAAACCGGCATATCTGGAAACAGTCATGGATAATAAGCGCATGATATTCGAGTGTCAAAACGGTCAGGTAACTAAAACCCTGAAGCAGGATTAGGAGATATCGCTGAATGATATCTCCTTCTTTTTTAGTATTGAAAGGATTTTTCTTTTGTTAGCTAGAAATATTATAAGGTTTATTTTTTTTTAGCCAAAGGTCGATACATAAGGCCGGATGATCAATATTAAGCCGGAATTTAAAGGAGTGGTTTTAATTTGGAAGTTATCCTGATGCAGCTTGGACAATTTGTCATTAAGTTAATCTCCGGATTCGGTTATTTCGGGGTGTTTTTAGCTATGGCAATTGAAAGTGCCTGCATCCCTTTGCCAAGTGAAATTATTTTGCCCTTTACAGGCTATATGGTCTTTTTAGGACATTTTGACCTCTGGCAGGCTACTTTGGCTGCAGTACTGGGCAATTTATTTGGGGGATTAGTTGCTTATTATATCGGCGTCTGGGGCGGACGGCCCTTTCTGGAGCGATATGGGCGTTATTTCTTAATAAATGAAAGGGAATTAGCCTGGACAGAACGGCTGTTTGCCAGACATGGAGAAATAACAGTCTTTATCGGAAGGCTTTTGCCGGTCGTCCGGACTTTTATTTCCTTGCCTGCCGGAATAGCCCGGATGAATGTCTTTAAAATGTCATTGTATACAATTTTAGGCGCCTGGCCCTGGTGTTTCGTTTTAATAATTGCCGGGAAAAAACTGGGTGAGAACTGGGATAGCCTGAAATCATATTTCCATCGTTTTGACATTATTATCGGAACAATTATTATTCTTGGCTTAGGTTACTGGCTCTGGCGCCGGAAAAGAAATCATTAATTCTACTATATCTGAAATTACTACTTCGGAAGATACAAGTGTACGTTCACCATCGCTACAGAGCTACTCACTCAACTACGCAGCTAAAGTGCCAAACCTCTGGGTTTGTCTGCATGTTAACATGGCACTTCTTAACGCTGCTCCGTTCTCGTTCCCTTACGCTCTTCCGCGGAAACGGTTTTCTTTACACTTGTATCTTCCTCCGTCCAATTATCTTTTCTACTGGTGCTTAATCAAGCACAGGGGACTGGCAGAAAGAAAACTGGCAAATATTTTGTTAAATGGGTATAATCAGAACAGGATTTTAATTTTGGAGGGATAGTTTTTGACAAAGGGTAAAATAGTAATGGAAAATGGTAAAACCATTGCACTTGAGTTTTTCGATGAGGCGGCGCCCGGTACGGTGGCTAACTTTGTAAAATTAGCAAAATCCGGCTTTTATGATGGCCTGACGTTTCACAGGGTTATTCCGGGGTTTGTCGCCCAAGGCGGTTGCCCCAGAGGCAATGGGACCGGTGGTCCCGGATATAAAATCAAATGTGAAACTGAAGGGAATACGCATAAGCATTTGCGAGGCGCCTTATCTATGGCTCATGCCGGCAAAGACACAGGCGGAAGCCAATTCTTTATTTGTTATGAAGCATTTCCCCATTTGGATGGGGTCCATACTGTATTTGGCCAGGTAGTTGAAGGAATGGATGTTGTTGATCAAATTAAGGCTGGCGATAAAATGAAATCTGTGCAAATCGAGGAATAGATAAAGGAAAATTGGCTTTCCCCAAGCCCTTTCACCAAGCCTCTAGCAGAGCGAAAACCCTGGCTGCCCTGATGCCGGCCCAAAATTTAATGAAATAGAAAGAGGGCTTCAGCTCTCTTTCTTTATAAATTGCAGACTTAATCTTAATTGAGTTTTTTCTGAGATTTATCCGGAGGTATGAAATGTTAGATCTTATGCGTCTTTTTGTTCAGATAATCGAAGAACAAAGTTATTCAGCTGTGGCGCGTAGATTGGGAATCAGCCAGCCTGCAGTCTCCAATCAAATGAGGGTGCTTGAACTGAAACTGGGTAGTAAACTGCTTTACCGCAAAGGTAAAGGGATTGCTTTAACCAGCGAAGGAGATATAGTTTTCCAGCATGCAAAATCTATGCTTAAAAGCTATTCGCATATGTTTGATGAACTCGGGGGATTGGAGGATGAAATTATCGGTAAGGTTCATATTGGGGCTTCCCACATTCCGGGTGAATATCTGCTGCCGGCCAGGTTTGCTGTTTTTCAAACCGAGTTTCCGGCAATCAGATTTAAACTGACAATCGGTGATAGTCTGGAGATAGCTGATAAGCTTATTACTAATGAGCTTGATTTCGCAGTAGTAGGAGCTGCGTATGATAATAATAAATTAAAATCTGATTTTTGGCTGGATGACGAATTAAAGCTGGTAGTAGCCAATAATCATCCGTTAGCCTCCAAAAAGGTAATCCATTTGGATGATTTGCTCTCATATCCGATGGTTATTCGTGAACCTGGTTCCGGACACCGGCGCACCTTAGATGAGGCTTTGGCGAAAATCGGTTTTCAAACCAGTGATTTCCCGATAGGATTGGAAGCGGGAAGTACTGAGGCTGTCAAGAATGCTGTTCGTTCCGGTCTGGGCTATTCATACTTGTCCAAGTATGCGCTCCAGATATTTGAGAGGGAACAACTCACTGTCCGCCAGGTGGAAGGATTAGAATTAAGCAGAGGATTTTATTTTTTATGTCTGCGGAATAAACCATTGTCAACTGCGGCAGATATTATTTATCAAAGTTTGGTTGACAGCAAGTAAAATATTATCGTTCCAGGAGGAATATTTTGAGATTGTTTGTCAGTGATTTTAATTCTTTGGCCTATAAAACTTTCCATAACTATAAACTTGTTGATGCTCCTGCCGTAACTTTGATCTATGGACTAGCCGGTTTAGGAAAAACGACATTGTTAGATTATCTTTATCAAAGCAAGCAGATTAAAAGGATACCGGCAGAGTATATCAATGCCCGGACTTTTGCTCAGACATATGCTTATGCCGCCCAAAATAATTTATTATTTCCTTTTCGGGAACGTTTCCGTACCCCCAAAATACTATTCATGGATGACCTGCATTTACTTGCCGGAAAGTCTAAAACTTTAGGTGAACTATTCTATACCTATGAATACATAATAGAACGGGAAGGGAAATTAATTATCAGTCTTGAGGCGGATTTTCCCGCTCTTGGTTTTTTGGGTGAGGGCCTGGCTTCACGTTTTTTAGGCGGGTTGGTTTTAAAAATCAAGCAGCCGTCAAGTCCTGAAATAGAAAGATTTATTGAATATTATTTGGCGGAAAAAAATTTAAATATGAAACGGGAAGTAATCAAAGCCATATCTGATCTGGTCTGTAATCCCGGAATGGCTGTAAGCAGTATTAATGAGTTTGTTAAATTTTCCGAATCAAAAGGCAAGGCCCTTACTCTGAAATGTTTTCAGGAGTATTTAAGAAAAGCGCAGGAATCCAACTTGCGCAAATTAGAACCTCTTAATGTTATCCGGGTAACGGCTGAGGTTACCGGGACGACAGCATCCGAATTGCTCGGTTTTAAACGTACACCCAAAATAGCCGAAGCCAGACAGTTAGCTATCTATGCCGTACGCTTGCTTTGTCATAATTCTTATCCGGAAATAGGCCGTAGTTTTTCCCGCGGCCATGGGGCAATAATATATGCCTGCCGGAAGATGGAAAAAAGAATGGAACAGGATGGTGCTTTAAAACAAAAATTGGCCGCAATTAAGAAGTTTTTCATTATATGATTTAAGCGGAGAGTTGGCGATTTAAGTACTTATTGGGAGGAGAATTTATGGAAGTTAATAAATTAAAAAATACCCGCCTGCGCCTGGATTACACGGGAATGATGCAAAACAGTTTTAATCCTCAGGGTTGGACAAAAGAAAAGCTGACAGCGCTGCAGCCCCAATTAACAGAAGCGTATAATTCCCTTAAGTTACAAAGAGAAAAAGGCGGTTTGGATTTTTCTCAATTATTGCCTGAAATGAAACTTCTCTTGCCTTCCCTGGTTGAATATGCGGATGAACTGGCCGCTGATTTTGATAATTTTGTTGTCTTGGGTATCGGAGGTTCAGCACTTGGTCCTTTAGCAGTCCAGCAGGCCTTAAACCCATATTATTATAATGAACTGTGTTTGAGCGAAAATCCCAAACGTCCCCGTTTATATGTGGTTGATAATATCGATCCTGAGCGTTTTACGGATTTATTAAGGCTGCTTGATCCGGAAAAAACAATCTTCAATGTAATCACAAAGTCCGGCGCGACTTCGGAAACGATGGCCCAATTCATGATTATCCGGGATATTTTACGGCAGAATTGCGGCGAGGGCTATGCCAGACATATTGTTGTGACAACAGACAAAGAAAAAGGCAATTTAGTTCCTCTGGTCAGGTCGGAAGGGTACCGCAGCTGGATTATTCCGGCAGGAATCGGCGGCCGTTTTTCTGAACTGACTCCCGTTGGTTTGCTTCCTGCAGCTGTCTGCGGAATTGATGTTTATGGCCTGCTTCAGGGCGCCCTGGAAATGGATGAATGGATCCGGGAAAGTAAAACTGTTCTGACTAATCCTGCTCAACTAAGCGCCGCTTTAAGTTTTATGGCCTGGCAGGAAGGAAAAAATATTTCTGTTTTTATGCCTTACTCAGATTCCCTGAAAACGCTGGCTGACTGGTATGCGCAGCTCTGGGCTGAGAGCTTGGGAAAAAGGTTTAATAGACAGGGACTGGAAGTCTTTACAGGTCAGACGCCGGTTAAAGCATTGGGTGTCACAGATCAGCATTCTCAGGTCCAGCTTTATACCGAGGGACCTAATGATAAGGTAATTACCTTTCTGTCTATCGAGAAATTTTCGAAGGATTATTTTATTCCTTATGATAAATCCCTGCCGGACGATATTCAATTTCTGGGGGGGCATAGCCTGGGAGAATTACTGCAGGCAGAACAAAAAGCTACTGAATACGCCCTTTCCTTGGCCAAACGCCAGCATCGCAATATAATCTTACCTGTTCTTAACGCCAATACTATGGGGCAGCTCCTTTTATTGCTGATGTGGGAGACGGCTTATATGGGTGAACTTTTTAATATAAATGCTTTTGATCAGCCTGGGGTTGAAGAAGGGAAGATCGGTACTTTTGCTTTAATGGGCAGGCCGGGTTTTGCAACCCGGAAGCAGGAGATCGAAGAATATGCCAGAACCTTTTACATTTTGTAACAGCAGTCCCTTTTGAATCTGTAGATCCAAGTGTTACCTAGAAAGCAATGAAACAAGGAAACCTTGTCGCATTGCTTTTATTTTTTGAAGGATTTAGCTATATTTGGTCGAATCTAATCTAAGGTGAGGTGAGGTGGATAACTATGGAACCTGTTTTTGCCTTGGATATTGGGACCAGAATGGTTATGGGTCTGATAATGACTAAAAGCGAACAAGAATATCAAATAGTGGCCAGTGCCAAGACGGAACATCGCCAAAGGGCGATGTATGACGGGCAGGTTCACGATGTAGATGAAGTAGCCCAGGCAGTCCTGCGGGTTAAAGATGAGCTTGAGGCCAAAACTGACACCCAACTGAAAACGGTAGCCGTGGCTGCAGCCGGCCGGGCGTTAATAACTGAAATGGCATCTGCCGAGCAGACAGAACCTATGCCTATCCGCTGGGAACGGGAAGATATATTAGCTCTGGAAATGGAAGCTGTTCAGTATGCTTTACGACAGGTGGAATTTTCCGCAAAAGATCATTCTTTGACATATCATTGTGTCGGATATAATGTTGTTTCAAGCTGGCTTGAAGAAGAAGAAATCGCTAACTTAACCGGGCAAAGAGGCAGAAAAGCCAAGGTTACAGTGATTGCAACTTTTCTGCCCCGGACAGTTCTTGATGGTTTAATCGCCGTCCTGGGACGGGTTGGCCTGGAGATGAAAAGTCTGACCCTTGAGCCGATAGCTGCCGGACAGGCCGCAATTCAGGCCAATATGAGACGTTTGAATCTGGCTTTGGTTGACATCGGGGCCGGGACTGCTGATATAGCTCTAACCAGGGAGGGGTCTTTTTTTGCCTATGGAATGGTACCCATGGCCGGGGATGAAGTTACAGAAGCAATCTGTGCCCACTACTTGTTGGATTTTAACATGGGAGAAAAGGTAAAACGGGATTTAAACAAAAAAGAAAAACTGATATTTAAAGATTATTTTGGGAAAAAAATAACTGTAGCCAAACAAGAGGTTGTGGAGATTACTAAACCGGTTATTAAAAGTTTAGCGGAGAAGATTTCCGCGGAAATCTGCAAACTGAATAACGGTGTCACCCAGGCAGTTATTTTGATCGGCGGCGGGAGTCTGACCTGTTTGCTGCCTGATATATTAACAGAAGAATTGGCCATTCCAAGCAACAGAGTGGGAATTCAGGTCAGGGAACGTTTAAGCGGGGTATACGGCGAAAAATCTTTAAAAGGACCGGAAGCAATAACCCCCATCGGCATTGGGATTTCAGCTCTTGAAGAACAAGGACTCCATTATTATTCTGTCAGTGTTAACGATATCCTGGTCCCAATTTTCGAACTTCAATTGGCAACCGTTGCCGAAGCATTATTAGCTGCCGGAATTCAACCGAGGTCCTTCCTGGGGCGCCCCGGAGCAGCTCTTACCTTTGAGTTAAATGGTGAAATCCAGGTAGTTAAAGGCAGTTTGGGCAAACCTGCCCAATACCTGGTAAATGGTCAACCGGCCCGTTTGGAACAGACTTTGAATTCAGGTGACTGTGTCCGTTTCACCCCCGGAATTCCCGGAGAAGAAGCCTCTGTCAGCATATCTGATATCCTGAAATTAGAAAGTGCGAAAAAAATCAGTTGGAACGGTCAGGAAGAATTATTTTCCCCGCAGATTTTTATTAATGGGAAAACTGCCTCAGAGAAGGACAAAATACCCGATGGGAGTAAAGTAAATTATTATCCTAACGATAACGTGGCTGATTTTCTTGCCCAGAAAGGCTATAAATTAAGCAATGAAGAAGAAATTATGATTAAAATTGACGGTCAGAGCCGGAACATACCAGTAAAACGGGAGTTTCAGCTAAACGGAAAAATCATCAAAGAAAACTGTCCTCTTAATGAGGGGGATCAGCTGGCCCTTATTGAAAATCCTCTTACTGTTGGCGACCTTCAATTAAAGGCGCAGCCCATGGTCTTTTATGTTAATGGTAAGGAAGTCGCTTATCCTCCGCATATTACTAAAATTTTATGGAGGGGAAGAGAACTGGTAATGGATGAAGTTATTGTTGACGGCATGGACCTGCGGGTTGAAGGGTTTAACAAGAAGCCGGTTCTTTCTGAAATATTGCCCTATATTACAATTCCGCAGGATGTACCTTCGGGTTTAAAATTAACGTTAATTGTTAATGGTATGCAAGCGGAGTTTTCCACTGTTCTTCATCCCGGGGACAGAATTACAGTTGATTGGACTTAAAAGGTTATTGAAAGGTCTGATCTTTATTCAGACTTTTTTTATCCTTATAGCAAAAGCCTGAGCTGTTTATAATATTAAAAATAAGACTATTTGGAGGCGAAGATGCACCAGTATTTATTTTTTATCGGTAATTTCCCCATCCGGTCCTATGGCACTATCCTTGCTTTGGCTTTTATTTTAGGGATAGGAGTAACTTTGTACTTTGTAAAAGCAGAAGGAAAGAAAGAATTGATGGAAGCTGTCCTGGATTTGGCCCCGCTTTTGCTGTTGGGAGGTTTGTTAGGGGCCAGATTTTGGCAGGTGTTCTTTTTTGACTGGGCCTATTACCGTAACTATCCTTCTGAAATACCGGCATTTTGGCACGGTGGGTTATCAATTCAAGGAGGAATAGTAGGCGCCCTCATTCTGGGAGGATTATATGTAAGAAGAAAAAAACTGCCCTTTTGGGAATTGGCAGATCTCATAGCTCCGGGGTTAATTTTAGCCCAGGCAATAGGGCGTGACGCCAATCTGATGAATGGCGATGCCTTTGGCGGTCCAACAGGAGGCGATTTTGGCCTTATTTTTCCTGAAGGAACAATTGCCCGTGATACTTTTCAGAATCAACCTTTATGGCCTGCAGAGGTTTGGGAAGGTCAACTGGATGTGATTTTGTTTGCAGTTTTAGTAATACTGAAATTAAAAAAATGGCCATCCGGCGTTATTTTTCTGATATATGTTTTTAGTTATAATTTAGGAAGGTTTTTTCTCGAATATTTAAGAGGGGACAGTACCCGTTTTCTGTTTCAATGGACAGCCGCTCAGTGGAGCAGTATGGTTGCCGTAGGCTTAGCCATAATTTTAATTTTTTGGCGGTTCCGGAGAGCCGGGACCAAAAATAATTTGCCAGGCTGATGACGGCAGGAATTTCCCTCTTATGCGCGGCGGAACAAAACACCGAAAATTCCGCCGAAACCACCGGCAACAAGGGCATAGATTAGTTTCTCGCCGATTTTAATAATAGAAATATGTTCTGAGAAAAGTATTCCCGACAAAAAAAGCAAGAGCAAAACCAGGCCTAAGCCGATAGACAATCCGTATAAAAGGCCTTTTGTACCGGTTTTATTTGTAATATACAAGGCGGCGGCAAAAATACTTAAACTGAAGATCAGGATAAAAACCGGGTCTGATTCAGGTATATTACTGACGGAGAGAAGGAGACCATAACCCAGAGACAGGATTAAAGCCAAAACAGCCGCTATGAGGATTCCCTTAAGTACTAAACTAATCTGAAAGGAATTAGACATAGTATACCCTCCTTTTAGTTAAAATCTATGTGGGGATCTTGAAGAGTATGCTATTTAGACAAATATGTCTTGTTCATGATATAATCTGGGTAAAATTGCTAAACTAATAGCATGACTGTCTCAATCATTAATTTTGATTTATAAAATAATCAGGTAAGGGGTCGATCTTTGATGAAGAAAATGTTACCGGATTTTATTAAGGCTAAGGAGAATGGTGAAAAAATAACGATGTTGACAGCTTATGATTATCCTTCGGCCCGCCAGGCGGAAGAAGCAGGCGTTGATCTAATTCTTGTTGGTGATTCTTTGGGGAATGTTGTCTTAGGCTATGATTCAACTGTTCCTGTGACGATGGAGAATATGATTTACCATGCAAAAGCAGTAAAACGCGGCGCCCCGCAAACTTTTATTGTTGTGGATATGCCTTTTATGAGCTATTCGACTTTGGAATTGGCCCTGCACAATGCCGGGAGGTTAATTCAGGAAAGCGGTGCGGATGCTGTAAAATTAGAAGGCGGGGAGGCTTTTGCAAAAACTGTCAAGGCCCTGAACAGGGCAGGTATACCTGTTGTCGGGCATATAGGTCTTACCCCTCAGACTGCTACCCAACTTGGTGGTTTTAAAGTTCAGGGAAGAGATATTGAAAGTGCCCGTAAACTCAGCAAAGATGCTAATGCTTTACAGGAAGCAGGGGCTTTTATGCTGGTACTTGAACTTATTCCGAGGCAGGTAGGGGAACGGATAAGTAAAGAATTACTGATTCCGACAATCGGTATAGGGGCAGGCAGCGAATGTGACGGTCAAGTCCTGGTTTACCATGATATTTTAGGAATCTACGACCGTTTCAGACCAAAGTTTGTCAAGCAATACGCGCAGCTTGGAGAACAGGCAGTAAAAGCCATCCGGGACTATAACCAGGAAGTCAAAGCCGGAAAGTTTCCTGCTGCTGAACATACTTTTAATCTGTCGGATGAAGTTATCAGTAAACTATATAATGA